>PGXB01000053.1 GCA_002838945.1 candidate division Zixibacteria bacterium HGW-Zixibacteria-1 | reverse complement strand
GTATCGGTATATAGGCACAATTCTGTTGCGATACTGTTGCGGACCTGATTCGAAGGTCTCAACGGCAGAATCGACAGAATAATCAGATCGGGAAGCCGCTTTCGGGCGGCTTCCTTTTATTTATGCAATAAAAAAGGCCGGCAGCCATTCTGCCGACCTTTGGGTGAGGTAGGGATAAGAGGGAACTATGAGGAATTTTGATCCTCAGGAAGCTTTAACATTTTGGCGCCCTCGATATAATCGGCGAATTCGACCTTGTCGACTCTCATGAGCCGATGAGTTATATCCATGATTTTCATTGCGGCTTCCTCAATATCGTTCAGCTTTGCCTTGAGCATTCGGTCCTTTTCACTCAGCTCATCATCGGGCTTGGCCAATTCAGGATATTGTCTGGGATACAGTTGAACGATGCCGAGTATGGCCTGCAGGGGATTATTGATTCTGTGATTTACGGTGGTCGCGGTTGCCCTGACGGCGAAAAGTTTTTCACTTTCGACAATTTTGTCCAGGTTGGCAACCAGCATTGCCATCGATAGCGCTGCCGCGAGCGCTTCCAAGAAGGTGTCTTCCCTGACCAGTGAGCCGACCCCGGCCTGAAGCCCGATGACGGCTCCAAGAATTTTATCAGCATTTTTGATTGGTAAAGTAAAGCTCGTGACCGGCTGCTCTCCCCCAAATGATACATAAGCAAAAATAAGGTGGCGGTCTTTTCTAAGATTTTTATAAAGCTCGTCCTCCAGTTCCTCAAGTAGAGTTTTGTGCCGACTGTGCTCGGCATGAGAAACCGTTAAAACCGGCTCGAATCGATCGTCCCACAGGATCATCATTGCCGCGGCCAAACCCAGGAGACCAGCCGTTTCTTTCAAGGCGATATTGGCGGTAGCGGCCGGTTCATCACCTGCTGTGGCTGAAAGAGCTATCTCCTTCATTATTTCGAATTGAATATGGTAGTTCTTTTCTTTCAAGTCAGGATACCTCGATGACCAGTCAACGCAAAAGTCATGCCCTTGAAGAAATATTTGGACCTTCGATAAAGGCTAGAACCTGTTAAATCAGCCAGGCGTAATTACTAATCTTATAATAGCTTATAAATTGGGCAGAAAGGTCATCAAGATTGAGGGCGGCCGCAGCGCCAAAGAGTGCAAAGCATTTCATACTTTTGACAAATGAATTTGCATTCTTGCTTGACATTAAAGGGGTTGGATGTTAAATTCATTTTTTTCCACGTGAGGGGAAATGATAGAAGATCATATAATTAACGACAATTGCGGCGTCTTCGGCATTATAGGAACACTACGGGCCGCCGAACTGACCTTTTTTGGTCTATATTCACTTCAGCATCGCGGCCAGGAATCGGCCGGTATCGTTACGGCCGGTAACGGCAGTGTCAATATTTACAAGGGCATGGGTGAAGTCAATGAGGTTTTTTCGGAAAAGAAACATCTGGCCAGACTCAAGGGGAAAATTGCTGTCGGCCATACCCGGTACTCCACGACCGGAGCCTCTTCCCTGACCAATATCCAGCCTCTTCTGATAACTAACCGAAGCCAGAAACTGGCCGTGGCCCACAACGGCAATCTGACCAATTCATTCTTATTAAGGCAGAAATTGGAGAAAGCCGGTTCTATTTTTCAGACTACATCCGATACGGAGTTATTCCTGCACCTTGCGGCCTTGTCGAAAAAACGCACCTGGCTCAGCCGCATCTGTGAAGGTTTGACAAAGGTCGAAGGCGCTTATTCACTTTTGTTTTTGACGGAAAATTCACTCATTGCCGCGCGTGATCCTCTTGGTTTTCGGCCTCTGGCACTGGGACGCTACAATGGAAGTTATATAATAGCATCCGAAACCTGTGCCTTCGATATAATCGGTGCCACCTATATCAGAGACATTGATCCCGGTGAAGTTCTGGAAATTACGCTGGATGGTCAAATGGAGTCCCGTCATCCACTGAAAAGCCGCAACCACACTTTCTGTATTTTTGAATATATTTATTTCTCGCGTCCCGATTCGATTGTCTTCGGAGAAAATGTAGATAAAATCCGCCGCCGTTTGGGACGGCAACTGGCCCGCGAACATCCCGCCGACGCCGATATCGTCATCGCGGTTCCCGATTCAGCCACCACCGCGACAATCGGTTATTCCGAGCAATCGGGTATAAAGTATGAAATCGGCCTGATCAGGAACCATTATGTCGGCCGGACCTTTATCGATCCGGAACAGAAAATCCGCGACCTTGATGTCAAGGTCAAGTTCAATCCGGTCCGCGGTGTTCTGAGCGGCAAGAGAGTCGTTGTGGTTGATGATTCGATTGTCCGCGGGACGACATCGAAGAAGCTTGTCAAACTAATTCGGTCGGCCGGCGCCAGGGAAATTCATCTTCGGATTTCCTCGCCGCCTATTATATCTCCCTGTTTTTTCGGTATCGACATGCCGACTCGCGAGGAGCTTATTGCCTCCTCCAAATCGGTCAGGGAAATTGAGAAATATCTCGAGGTCGATTCACTTGGGTATTTGTCGATTCCCGGTATGCTGGGAATGCCGTCACTGCCTGACAACAGTTTCTGCGTCAGTTGTTTTTCCGGGAAATATCCTCTTAGAATAGAGAAAAACCAGAACAAACTGCGGCTGGAAAAGGTCTGATTCCGCCTCTAATTTTGCCCGGACATTCCGATAATCTAAAAAAACAGTCATTGACAAGATGGCGCCCGCTGGTATATTATTATTGACGCCAAATACTCGCAATGAACTGAACGCTCCAGCAGCTCTCTGAATGTTTTATTGAACGAACATTGGAGGAAGAATGATCAAGCCTGTCTTTGCACTTCTTGCCGTTTTTTTACTCATTGCGGTCATTTTTGCCGTCTCGGTTTCAGCGCCGGTTAAAGAAGATATAAAATCCGGTGGTTTGTCTCTTATCCCCAGAATGGCCCCTGTAAAGCCCGCTGCGGTCAAAATATCGCCTCAGGCGGACCTTGCCCGGGTTATTGTCAAATTTCGTGAAGAGAGCGATGTCAGGCTGCGGGGCAATCAATTTGTGTCGCTGAAAGGGCAAGCTTTGGGGACGACAAACAGCCTTTTAAGGCCCTATTTGAATGGGCAAATCGACAGGCTGTTCAGCAAATCCGAAGAGGCGCTGAACAAAGACAAGTTTATTTATGAGCTTCGCAGCGGACATGAACTGGCTGATCTAAATTTGTACTATTCCCTCGATATTTCCGGCCACGGTGAAGCTGAAACGATTGTCAACCAGCTCAACAAACTTGAAATCGTGGAAATGGCTTATGTCGAACCGCGCCCGGAGCCGGCCGAGGATATCGATCCGCCTACCTCCGATTATGAGCCGCTGCAGACTTATCGGCTTGCCGCTCCGGCCGGGGTCGATGCCGTCTATGCGAAGACTCTTTCCGGCGGCGACGGGTCCGGTGTGAAAATAATAGATATCGAGAATGAATGGAATCAGTCGCATGAAGACCTCGAGAAAGCGGCCGGAGCCATTATCGGGTTAGGCGACAATCCCTATGGTGATCATGGCACCGCTGTATTGGGCGTTATGATTGGAGGTGACAATGGTTACGGCGTGACCGGCATCTGCTCCGGGGCCGATGTCGGCATGGTTTCGGCTTATTATTACGGCATAACCAATGCCATCCTTATCGCCGCCGACAACCTGCAGGCCGGAGATTTGATGCTGATTGAAATACACTCACCCGGTCCGCGATATGACTTTCAGGTGCGCCTGGATCAGCTCGGATATATTTGCGTGGAATACTGGCAGGATAAATTCGATGCCCTGCAGTATGCCTGGGCCAAGGGTATTATTGTCGTCGAGGCGGCCGGAAACGGTGCCGAGAATCTTGACGATGTTATTTATGAACAGCGCTTCGATACGACTTATCGTAATTCTCATGCCATTATTGCCGGAGCGGGAGCTCCGCCAAGCGGCAATTTTGGCGTTGATCGATCCCGGCTGTCTTTTTCCAATTACAGCGAACGGGTGAACCTGCAGGGTTACGGATATGAAGTCTTCACCACCGGCTATGGCACCTATTGGAATGCCGGCGGTGATCCCGACCAGTTTTATACCAGCAGCTTTTCGGGGACATCATCGGCCTCCCCGATAGTCACCGGTTCGGTTGCCTGCCTGCAGGGATATTATAAAAATTTGTATGGTGTCCCCTTTGACGCCGATTATGCCAGGGAAATATTAAATTCCACCGGATCACCGCAGCAGGGCAATACTTCCGAACACATCGGTCCCCGGCCCGATTTGGCTGCGGCAGTAGCGGCTCTCGCGGCGCCGCCTTCGCTTTACACCAGCCCGATATATATCGACACTTCGCTTACCGAAGGAACCGTGGAGGAAATGCCCCTATGGGTGCATAATCGCTCAGGCAGCAGTGCCATTGATTTTACCGCGGTCAGTGCCGACAGCCTGGCAAAATCAGGCATGTCGGTTTGGCTCGGTGTTGCGCCGGAAAGCGGCACGGTGCCTCCGGATGATTCTGTTTTATTGGCAGTTTCGCTTGATGCCTCGACAATCGAGGACAGACTTGAAATTTATAAGGGAATAATTAATATAAATTGGGGAGTATCCGGCGGCAGCCTCGATTCGATCGAATATGTCCCGGTATTCCTGACGGTGCCTTGTATGCCCGAGACTACCTACGCCGTTACCTCGAGCGGTGACCCCGAAGGGTCCCCGTACAATTGGATTGAAATAAAGGATATTGGAACAAAGATACCCTCGACAGCTTATTATAACAATTATGCCCCCCAGCCGCTTGATGACGGGACCGCCGGACCTTTTACTCTGCCTTTCGATTTTCCATTTTATGGCGACGGCATGACTTATAGCCAGATATATGTCGGAGTCAACGGAGCGATTTCATTTACCGATCCCGATGTCAATATCAGCGGCTATTACAGCAGTTTCGATATTCCGGGAGCGCCGTTCAGCACTTTGATTTCGCTTTTCTGGAATGATCTTCTTCTCGGGACCGGTCACGGCGCACATGGGGCCATATATTATTATTTTTCACCCGGCAATGATACCGCAATTGTCGAGTGGTACCAGCTCGGCGGTTATAATGCCACCGATGACACCCTGACAACCTTCCAGGTCATTCTGACTTCAAACGGCAATATCAAATGCCAGTATTATGAAGTCGGTTACACCGGTTTAAATTCCTCGGCAGTGATCGGTCTCAGTGCCATGGGTTGTACCGCCACTCCATATCTTGATACCGGCCTGCCGCCGGAAAATATTGTGAATAATTCGACGGCGGTGATGTTTCGCGTGGCCCCGGATCCGGTCGGATCGGGCGATGTCAATGGTGATGGTGCTGTAAACATCCTGGATGTAACGGCCCTGATCAGTTATTTGTATAAAGGCGGGCAGGCTCCGGAGCCTCTTGAGGCTGCCGATCCTAATTGCAGCGGCAATGTCAATCTTCTCGATGTGACTTATTTGATTTCTTATCTATATAAGGGCGGCCCGGCGCCGTGTTTCTATTAGCCAAAGCAATCTAAAAGTATAAATAAAAAAGCCGCCATTCGGCGGCTTTTTTATAAAGCTTTTCTATCAAATAAACGGGAAGGCGCACAATCGTGTAAGTTCCAGCCAGTATCCCGGTAGAAGGCCAAGAATCAAAGTTCCGGCGGCTGTGATAAAAAGCGCCAGGATCAAGGCGGGTTGGAAAGCAACCGGGCGGAAATCAACTTCCGCCTTGCCGAAATAGGACACGACTATAACCCTCAGGTAATAATACACCGATACAAAACTATTCATGACCGCGATTATCACCAGCCAGATATATCCCTGCCTGACCGCTTCGGAGAAAACATAAAATTTGCCGAAGAATCCGGCGGTCGGCGGAAAACCGGCCAGCGCAAACATGAACAACGCCAGAAAAGCCGCCAAAAACGGGTGCGTTTTCGACAGCCCTTTCATTTCATCAAGTTGGGCTTTGCTTCCGGCGCGGGAGTCGATCATGGTAATAATAACAAAACCGCCGAGATTGAAGAATGTGTAAGCAGTCAGATAATAAAGGGCCGATGACACGGCGCCATCTCCCCCGGCCGTCAGGGCAACCAGAATATAGCCGGCATGGGCAATCGATGAATAAGCCAGCATCCGCTTTATATTGGGCTGGAAAATGGCCATCAGGTTGCCGACCGACATCGTCACGACGGCAAGCACCCATAATATCGGTGTCAGGTCGGTCAGGGCCGGGAACCCATAAATAAAAATACGCAGTAATGCGGCGAATCCGGCGGCCTTGGGGCCGACCGAAAAATATCCGGTTACCGGAGTCGGCGCACCCTGATACACATCAGGAACCCACATATGGAAGGGTACCGCCGCTACCTTGAAGGCGAAACCCACTAAAACCAGTAATGCTCCCGGGATGAGGAAAGTCCGCGATTTCATCATGATGAAATCAAAATCGGTGATGATTCTTCGAAGATCGGTGGTTTCCGAGGCCCCGTATATCAGCGCAATACCATAGAGAAGGAAGGCGCTGGCGAAGGCTCCCATAATGAAATATTTTATTGATGACTCATTGGACTCGAGATCATGTCTGGCCAGACCGGCCATCACATAAAGCGGCACCGACATAATTTCAAGACCCAGGAAAATTACGACCAGGTCGGAACTCGATGCCATCGTCATCATACCCACGGTGCAAAACAGCACCAGCGGATAGAACTCGAATTTTTCTATGTTGCGGGCAACCAGATAAGATCGGGCCATCAACAAAGTAATAATACCGGCGGTTATGAAGATGATATTAAATAAAACGGCAAAGTTGTCAATCATGACCATTCCAAAAAATCCCGATTGCGGGTCATTCCATTGCCGAATGGTCGGGATAAGTGCCACCGCCAGAGCGGCGATTGAGAAATAGGACAGGACCGCTTTATCGCGGAGAAAATTCCCGATCAACAGAATAATCATTCCCGCTATCAGAAGAACAATTTCCGGGGCGATTATCCCGAAATTCAATGATGCCGAACTAATATCCATAAATTCTCACTTACTCATGCCGGTCGGCCTGAACATCATCCTCTATTACCACAGTTCGCTGTTGACTTGTATCTTCATATATTTCGAGCGGTTTCTTTTCTTCGCCGGCGGCCAGTTTTTCACGGGCCTTCTCCACCCGGCTGAGAATATCGTTCACGGCTGGTTCTATCCGGTTCAGGAACGGTTTGGGATAGATGCCGATCCAGAATATTAAAATTACCAGCGGAATCAAAACCAGCTTCTCCCGCCCGTCAAGATCCTTCAGATTTTCATTTTCCGGATTTTCCAGCTTGCCGAATATGACACGTTGCAGCATCCACAGCATATAGCAGGCGGCCAGAATTACTCCTGTCGCCGCCAGTATGGCATAAACCTTATTGGCGCCAAAAGTTCCGAGGAGTATCAAAAACTCGCCGACAAAACCATTAGTGAAAGGCAGGCCGATCGATGACAGCGCGGCAATCATGAAGAAGGTTGAGAAAATCGGCATCGACTTCGCCAGTCCCCCGAAATCGGCAATCATCCTGGTATGACGGCGTTCATAAATCATCCCGACAAGAAGGAACAGCGCGCCGGTCGAAATACCGTGATTTATCATCTGAATCACCGATCCCTGCATCCCCTGGACGTTCAGCGCAAACATTCCCAGCATGACGAAACCGAGATGGGAAACCGACGAAAACGCCACCAGTGATTTCACGTCACGCTGCACCATGGCGACCAGCGCCCCGTAAATAATACCGATAATCGATAGAATCGAAATCAGCGGGACAAACTGTAACGTCGCTTCCGGGAAAAGCGGCAGACAGATTCGGATAAAACCGTATGTCCCCATTTTCAGCAGAACGCCCGCAAGAATGACCGAACCGGCTGTCGGCGCTTCGACGTGGGCGTCGGGGAGCCACGTATGGAACGGCCAGATAGGGACTTTGATGGCAAAGGCCAGGGCAAAGGCCAGAAATATGTATGTCTGGGCGCCCATTGGAATCGGCATATCGTACATTTTTAGCAAATCAAAAGTATATTCTCCGGTGTAACCATGATACATGAAGAACAGGTACAACAGGGCGACCAGCATCAGAAGCGACCCGAACATGGTGAACAGCACAAATTTTATGGCCGCATATATTTTCCTGGGTCCGCCCCAGACTCCGATGATGAAATACATCGGAACCAGCATCGCTTCCCAGAATACATAGAACAGGAACAGATCGAGTGATACGAAAACACCAATCATTCCGGTTTGGAGTAAAAGCATCGAGATGAAGTAGCCCTTGATACCGGTTTTGACCGCGTTCCACGATGAGATCATTATTATAGTCGAAAGAATGGTCGTCAGCATAATCAAAAGCAGCGAAATGCCGTCGATCCCGAGGTGATAATGAATGCCGAAACCCTGCACCCAGGGAATATTGATTTCGAACTGCATCCCCTTTGCTACCGGGTCGAACATCATATACATCCAGATCGACCAGAGCATATTGATAAAGGCTATGATAAGGGAAATAGCCTTTATTGAATCATGCCTCTCTTTTGGTACAAAAAGAAGCAGGATAATACCCACCAGCGGGAAAAATGTCACCAATGTCAGAATCTGGTTTTCCATATCAGTTAAATATTATAACAAGTCCCAAAATTACAACCACTCCGACCAGGAAGATAGTCGTGTATGTTCTCAGTACACCGGATTGGGCAGGGCGCAGGCTGGTCGATATATCCCCGATCACAACGGCCATGCCGTTAATGAAGCCATCTATTATAAGCACATCGAAAATTTTCCAGAGAAACTTCGAACCGACCACGAGCGGCGTGACAATAATGACATCATACAATTCATCGATAAAATATTTTCCATAAAGAAGCTTGTGAATCCCGGACAGGCTGTTTTTCAATTTACCGGCCGCGGCGATATTTTTGATGTAGAAATGATAGGCAAGGTAAATAAATATAAGTACCAGGACCACGGAGCCGGCCATCAGGACCAATTCGGTCGTTGCATTGTTGCCGGCCGACGCCAGGGTATGTTCTCCCTCACCCGAATGCGGCAGACCTTTCATCACCGGTTCGAGGAATTTCTCGAAGCGGTTGCCGCCGCCCAGAAGATGCGGTATGCCGACATATCCCCCGATTATGGAAAGTATCGCCAGAATCGACAGAGGGACGGTCATCACTTTGGGTGATTCATGCAGATGTTCTTTAGTATGTGAATCCATCCGCTCCTGACCGAAGAAGGTCAAAAATACCAGGCGGAACATATAAAATGCGGTCAGCCCTGCGGTCAGAAGACCGATCAGCCAGATCCAGATGGACCCGTGATCCGATGAAAACGCTTTCCACAAAATTTCATCTTTGGAGAAGAAACCGGAGAGTCCCGGAATACCTGCAATTGCGAGAGTGGCGATCAGGAATGTCCAGAATGTCACCGGCATTCTCTTCTTAAGTCCGCCCATGAAGCGCATGTCCTGCTGTCCGGACATGGCGTGGATGACGGAGCCGGAGCCAAGAAACAACAGGGCCTTGAAAAAGGCGTGCGTCATTAGATGGAAGATTCCGGCGCCGAAAGCGGCGACGCCACAGGCGGTAAACATATACCCAAGCTGGCTGACGGTCGAATATGCCAGCACGCGCTTAATATCGTTCTGAGCCAGGGCAATGGTGCCGGCGAATATGGCCGTGGCCACGCCGACAATAGCCACCACCGTCAGGGTGGCGGGCGCCATCATATATAAAACATTGGAACGGGCAATCATATAAACGCCGGCGGTGACCATGGTGGCGGCATGGATCAGGGCCGAGACCGGTGTCGGGCCCTCCATGGCATCGGGAAGCCACACATATAAAGGTATCTGCGCCGATTTGCCGGTGGCCCCGAGAAACAACAGCAATGTCGCCGCTGTTATGAGACCGCCCCCGGTTATAAAAACCGAGTGGGCGACAGCCGGATCAAGCGCCGTTTTGAAATCCAGCGATCCGGTCTGCCAGAAAATTATGAACATGCCGAGGAGGAACCCGAAATCGCCGATGCGGTTGACGATAAAAGCCTTTTTCCCGGCATCAGTCGCGGACTTCTTCTCAAACCAGAAGCCTATCAGAAGGTAGCTGCATAAACCGACACCTTCCCAGCCGACGAACATCAGCAGATAGTTATCGGCCAGAACCAGCATCAGCATCGAAAAAATAAACAGATTCAGGTAAGTGAAATATCGTCCATAGCCGGGGTCATGGCTCATATACCCGATGGAATATACATGAATGAGGAAACCGACTCCCGATACGACCAAAACCATAATCGCCGACAGCGGATCAAGCATGAATGCGACATTTACATGAAGCTGCCCGGCAGGTATCCAGGTAAAGAATATATTTTCAATTACTCGGGCCGTTTCGGGCAGGGATAGTAAATCGAAAAAGAATTTCAATCCCAGCAGGAAGGACAATCCAACCGAACCGCAGGCAATCAGCGAAATCATTTTCTTGCCAAGGCGCCCGAGCAGAAGGCCGTTGAGCAGGAAACCGATTAACGGAATCAGCGGAATCAGATATAACGGTTGTTCCATCTCGTCCTATTCCCTACCTTTTCAACAAATTGAAATTATCGGCGTTTATGGATTGTCGGTTTCTGAATATCATAATAATGATAGCCAGCCCGACAGCCGCTTCGGCTGCGGCCACGGTAAAGATGATAAACACAAAAACATGACCGTCAACGACATTGTTCATCCTGGAGAAAGCGATGATGGCCAGATTGGCGGCATTCAGCATTATTTCCACCGACATGAACATAATAATCAGGTTCGTGGAGACGATAACACCGGCCGTTCCGACGACGAAAAGGATAGCGCTCAGAATCAAGAAATTGTCAATCGGTACCATCAGGCATCTCCATGCGTATCAGTCTTATCTTTTTTGGCTATCACCACAGCTCCGACAATGGCCACCAGAAGCAAAATAGAGGTCAGCTCAAACGGATATAAGTACTCTTTGAACAGGTGTGATGCTACCATTTCTACCGAACCAAAGTCCTCAGGAACCGACGCCAGCTGGCTTCCCACCTTCTGCGAAAGCGCCAATTGCTTGAAAATGGCCGCAAACTCGACCAACAGGATCACGGATATTACTACCTTGGAGGCGCGGCCCATAACGGACTGCTTACCACCGAAATGCTCGCCGCGAAGATTGAGCAGCATTATCACAAACAGGAACAGGACCAGGATGGCGCCGGTGTAGATGATTATAAGCAGGGCGCCGACAAAGAGGGCGCTCAACTGTACGTATAAAATCGCCTGGGCCACCAGCGAAACCACCATATATAGCACCGATGCAACCGGATTGCGCTGGATAATCATCATGACAGCGCCGCCGACGGCGATAATGGCTGCAAAATAAAATATTATCAGGTTGAGCATTCCCTAAAAAATCCTCCTGACCTTGCGAATAATCCGTTTGAAACGTTTTTCCTTCTTGGGACGATTCGCCAGCATTTGCTCCTTAGTATATATAAACGAGTCGCGGTTGTCATCAGAAAATTCATACTCATGCCCCAGAAAAATAGCTTCTTCGGGGCAGGCTTCCTCGCAGAAACCGCAGAAAATACAGCGCAGAAGATTGATCTCGTAAATCTTCGCATAACGCTCGCCTTTTTCGGTTTCGGCGGGCTCCATGTATATGGCATCAGCCGGGCACGCCGCCGCGCAAAGGCCGCAGCATACACAGCGCTCGGTACCATCATCGTACATTTCAAGATAGTGCTTGCCTCTGTAGCGTGGCGCCATCTCCATCCTGACTTTCGGATACTGCATCGTCACCGGTTTCTTAAACAGGTGCTTGATGGTCGTATAAAAGCCCTTGGGAAACGCCATAAGGACTGTCTTGATTAAGTCAATTGCCATAATTCAATCTTGCATTAAAGCCTGTAAATTAGAGCCGTTACCAGTACATTAAACAGTGCCAATGGGAACAACACCTTCCATCCGAGATTCATCAACTGGTCGTACCTGATTCTCGGCAGAGTCCCGCGCACCCAGACATAAAAAGCCATGAACAAAAACACTTTTATACAGAACCAGACAACCGGCGGGAGGAACGGTCCCTGCCAGCCGCCCAGGAATATCGTCGTGACCACCGACGAAACAGCTATCATATTGGCATACTCGCCGATGAAAAACATGGCGTAGCGAAGCGATGAGTATTCCGTCAGGTATCCGGCGACCAGTTCGGATTCCGCTTCCGCCAGATCGAAAGGAGACCGGTTGGTTTCGGCGATGCCACATATGACGAACAGCACAAAACCGAGAGGCTGCCTGAAGATATACCAGTCGAAGAAATGTTCCTGTTGCGCGACAAGTTCCTTAAGCGAGAGTGTTTGGGCAATAACCAGGACGCCGATGATCGAGAGGCCGTAGGCAATTTCATACGATATCATCTGCGCCGAAGAGCGGATGCCGCCCAGCAAAGAATATTTTGAGCCGGATGACCATCCCGCCAGAACGATACCGTATACCCCGAGCGATGTTACGGCAAAGATAAACAGGATGCCTATATTCAAATCTGAAATTACCATGTCGATTTGCTGACCCATAATGGTGATCGTATTGCCGAACGGAATCACCGCGAATGACAGCATGGCCGGAATAAAAGAGACAATCGGCGCGAGAAAATAAGTGACCTTCTCCACCCTGTTCGGAACGATATCTTCTTTGAAGGCAAGTTTGATGGCATCGGCAATCGGTTGAAGCAGACCAAAGGGGCCGGCCAAATTGGGCCCAATGCGGTGCTGAAGACGACCGACAAATTTGCGCTCCAGCCAGGTCGCATAGGCGCAACCGGTCAGAATAGCCACCACGACCACAATAACCTTGATAGCTGTCGCTACTATAAAGGCAGTCATACTCATTTCTCTTCAACCCTGCTAAGTTTGACTCGGTCGATTCTTCTTTTGCGCATCTGTAATATATTGGCCGGCATGGTGGAAAAATTCCTGGTTACCAGCGCCACATCATTATCCAGCAATTCCGATATTTTAACCGGCAGGATTGCTTTGCCCACTTCCGATTCGACCCTTATCAGCATCCCGGCTTCAGCGCCAAGTTTCTCGGCCATGGCCGGTGATATCTCGACACTGGCCTCATTGCAAAAGGCCGATAATGACCTGGATTTCTCGGTAAGATGTCCAAAGTGGTGCAACTCATCAATTACAACCAATGGTGTCGGATAATTGTTATCGATTTCTTCAGGAACATATTTGACCTCAAGAAGATTCTTTCCGAGTTTTAAATCTTCCCGGATGTCCTGAAGCGCCTTAATTTCGCCGTCAAGTTCTTTGACTTCCTGGTATAACGGCGTTTTCAATTCCGCTGCAATGCGGCTGACGATTTCATAGGCCGGCAGCGAATGCCCCACCGGTTTGAGACCCGCATGGAATTCCTGAACCGTCCCCTCGAGGTTTATAAGAGTTCCATTATACTCGGCCCAGCTTGAAAGCGGCAGGACAACGTCGGCTATAGTTGTCGTTTCCGTCTCGAAAAGATCGGCCACTACCAGAAAATCGAGTTTTTCAAAGCCCTCTCGGACAAATTGTCCGTCGGGATAGGTAATTATAGGATTGGAGCCGATCACCAGAAGTGAATCAAGCTCTTCCTTCTTGGCGGCAAGAATCATCCGGTCCGAAGCCAGCCCCGGGCTCTCCGGATAAGTCTTCCACAACGTCTTCATCTTATCTTTTATCGTATCCGAAAGATGCGGCATAACGCCGAGTTTTTCGGCGCCTTTGCTATTGGAATATTTGGATAATAATCCTATTTGACCCTTTTCTGCGACTCCAGCCAGGGCGATCAGATTGGAAATTGAGGCCGTAAGTTTTTCACGCTGGGCGGATGAGGAAATGGACTCACCCACAATAAGCGTAATATTTTTGGCCTCGTATATGGCTTTTGCCAGGGCCTCAATCCGTTCCTTTTCTACCCCGGCGGCATTTGCCGCAGCTTCGACTGTATTGGGATCGAGAAGGCCCTTATAATTACCGGTATTTACACCTGGCGACGCCAGTCCTTGATTGATAATGCTGATGCAGATACCATTGATCAGCGCCTCCAGCGAACCGATCTTATAAACTATCTCATCGGTGGAAATATCGCCCGACTTGGTGACAATCGGATTGATGGTGAAAAGCTTTGCTCCGAGTTTGGTCACCGCTTTTCTGACACGTAGGTTGACTATCGGCTGTTCTTTAATCAGGTCGGAACCAATCACAAGAATCATGTCCGATTTTTCGATATCCGCGATCTTGAATGGCAGAGACGTCATTTTCGAATAAAGATCACCATAGCTCTCCGGCAGCATATTATAGTCGGTTCGAAAATCGACATTATTGGAGTTTAAGGCCGTCCGGAAAAACTTGGAAAATGCATGCAGTGATCTGGAATCGACATTAGGCGAAATCAGGCCGCCGATGCAGACACCGCCCTTTTTATCCTTGATTTCGGTGAATCTGCGGGCAATCAGGCCGATCGCCTCCTCCCAGCTCACCGGGACCTGAACATCCCCTTTTTTGACGAGCGGAGTCGTCAATCTGCCATCGGCGTTGGCGATCTGGTAGCCATAGCGGCCGACATCGCACAACCACCCCTCATCGATGGCATCATTACGGCGTGAAGTGGTCCTGAAGATGCGATTGCGCCCTTTCCAGAATTTTATATTGCACCCATTGGCACAGAAATTACAAATCGAATCGGCCGTCTCGGTTTTCCAGACGCGAATCTTGTAGCGCCAGTCGCTGTTGGTCAATGCGCCGACCGGACAGATCTCCACCAGATTCCCGGAATAAAGGTTATCGACTTTCTCACCCGGGGCGGAATCGATTTCTGCCATATTGCCGCGCTGGTAAACTCCGATATCGAACTCGCCGAATATTTCCTTATTGGAACGAACACACTTATAGCAAAGAATGCATCGATTCTGGTTGCGGATAATTTCCGGGCCGATTCGGTAATCATCGAAAGTGGATTTTTTATCACGGATAAATCGATATTTCCTGAAGTCGAACCGGGAATCATCGATACCATGAGCGAAAGTAAGGTCCTGAAGGTCGCATTCGCCCCCCTTGTCACAGGTCGGGCAATCGAGCGGATGATTCAATAAGGTGAATTCAATAATTGCCCGTCGCCCCTGCTTGACCTTTTCAGAGTCAGTATGCACGACCATATCGGGCAGTGCCTCGGTGCAGCAGGAAACCTCCAGCTTGGGTCTTTTTTCCACCTCGACATAACACATACGACAGGCGCCGACCGGTTTTAGCTTGGGATGCCAGCAAAATGTGGGAATTACGATACCGGCCGACTTGGCCGCCTCAAGGACAGTCGTGCCTTTGGGGACGGTTACCTCGCGGCCATCTATCGTAAATTTAACCATGTTCGTATTATCAGCCATTACTTAAACTCAAACTCCGATTTCACCATACAGGTGTGATTTTTTATGTGGTGCTCCCACTCGTTCCGAAACAGCTTAATCGATGACTGAATAGGCATAACGGCCGCATCGCCCAGCGGGCAGACCGTCCGGCCCATTATATTTTCGCAAATCGTTTCGATCTTTTCGATGTCGCCCTCTTTACCTTCACCATGCTCGATTTTCGAAATAATTTGCTCCAGCCAACCGGTGCCCTCACGGCAGGGCGTGCATTTGCCGCAGGATTCATGTTTATAAAAATGAATCAATCTTTCAATTACCCAGACCATACAGGTTCGATCGTCGATGACAATAATCCCGCCGGAGCCCAGCATCGACCCGGCCGCCGCAATCGATTCATAATCGAGCGGCGTGTCGATCTGATTGGGCAGCAGAAACGGTGTCGATGAACCGCCCGGTATGATCGCTTTCAATTTGCGGCCCTCAGGGACACCGCCGCCAAGTTCATTGACCAGATAGGACAACGGCGTGCCGAGTTCGACTTCATAATTGCCCGGGCGATTAACATGACCGGAAAGCGAGAAAATCTTCGTCCCCGGCGATTTTTCGGTGCCCATGGATTTGTACCACTGAGCGCCGTTATTGATCACATGCGGCACGCACGAGAGTGTCTCGACATTGTTGACAATGGTCGGGCAGGCGTACAATCCCTCGATAGCCGGAAACGGCGGGCGAATCCGCGACATCCCCCGCTCACCTTCGAGTGAATTAAGAAGAGCAGTTTCTTCTCCGCAAATATAAGCACCGCCGCCGGTATGCACGATCATATCAAGATCGAATCCGGTGCCGAAAATATTTTTGCCCAGAAATCCTTTTTCATAAGCCTCGGCGATCGCTTTTTCCATGGTTCGGTACGGCTTTACGAATTCGCCGCGAACATAAATAAATGACAGGTGACTGTCGATGGCATAGGCGGCGATACACATTCCCTCGACCACAAGATGCGGATCCTGTTCCATCAGAACGCGGTCCTTGCATGTCCCCGGCTCCGATTCATCGGCATTGCAAACCAGATATTTCGGCTTGGGACTGCCCTTGGGAATAAAGCCCCATTTGACGCCGGCCGGAAAACCTGCGCCGCCGCGGCCGCGAACACCCGCTTCTTTGACCTCGGCAATGACGTCCTCGGGTTTCATCGTCTTGAGCACTTTTTCCCAGGCTTTGTAAGCTCCCCTGGAAACGGCCTTATCGATCCTCACCTGCTCAGGGTCATCTATATTTTTGAAAAGGACTTTCTTTTCCATATCAGGCCTGACCTCTCAACTGGTTCAGAATATTGTCAACCTTGTCCCTGGTCAGGTTTTCATAATACTTATCATTTATCTGCATCATCGGGGCGGACGCACAGCTTCCCAGGCACTCCACCGAAATTAGAGTAAAAAGGCCGTCGGTTGTGGTCTCGCCTTTTTTAATATCCAGTTTTTCTTCCAGATATTGAATCAAGCCGTCGGCGCCAAGCAAGGCGCAACTTATGTTATGGCAGACCTGAATCAGATATTTCCCTACCGGCTCCTTGGGAAACATGGTATAGAATGTTGCCGCTTCGGCAATCTCGAGCGCAGGAATATTTATTATTTCAGAAATCTCATGATATATTTCGTTGCTTAAATGGCCGACCTGGAAATAAGCCACAGTCAGGGCCGGAAGGATAGCCGACTTTCGGCGAGGATAGCGCACCATCTTTTCCCGGATTTTTTTGACTGATTCGGCATTAAGTATCATCGATCCACCTCGCCCAGGACAATATCAATCGAGCCGATACAGGCAATAACATCGGCCACCAGTCCGCCCTCGACCAGTTTCGGCAGCGCGGAGAGATTGACGAATGACGGCGGCCGAACGCGCATGCGATGCGGCTTGTTGCTGCCGTCGGAAGAGATCAGGAAAGCCAATTCGCCCTTGGGGGATTCAATTGCCTGATAAACCGATCCGATTGGCGGCTTGAAGCCTTCGGTAATAATCTTGAAATGGTAAATCAGCGATTCCATTTTGGACAGGACATCTTCTTTGGGCGGCAGTACCACGCCCGGTACATGAGCCCGATACGGCCCCTCGGGCATGCCATCAAGGGCCTGTTTGGCGATACGAAGCGACTGCTTCATCTCTTCCATGCGGACGAGATACCGGTCATAAGTATCGCCGTTTTTGCCCAGCGGGATGTCGAATTCGAATTTTTCATAGCCACTGTACGGCGTCGCCTTGCGAACATCATAATTGACGCCGGATCCTCTCAGGATGGGCCCGGTGACGCCGCAGTTGATGGCATCTTCCGGCGAAAGAACGCCGACGCCGATGGTTCGTTTACGGAATATTTTGTTGTCATTTAATAATCGCTCGTAATCCTGTATTCCCTCGGGGATTTTCCTGAGGATCCTTTTGACCTTCTCGTCGAAGTCTTTGGGAAGATCGTAGGCCAATCCGCCAATTCGAAAATACGTGGTCATCATTCGCTGCCCGGCACAGGCTTCATACAGGTCAATAATTAATTCCCGATCGCGGAAAGCGTACAGCAGCATCGACATGGCGCCGATGTCAAGAGCATGGGTGCCGACCCAGACCAGATGAGACATCACCCGCGTAAGTTCGGTCAACAGAACGCGGGCATAAACGACTTTTTCCGGAACCTCTATCTCCATCAATTTTTCCACGGCCAGACAATAGCCGAGATTATTGGACATCGGGGCCAGATAATCCATCCGGTCCGTGACCGGGATGGCTTTATAGTAAAGTTTGGATTCCGCCGTCTTCTCGATACCGGTGTGCAGGTAACCGATATGCGGAGTAGCTTTCACTACCGTTTCGCCGTCAAGTTCCAGCTCGACTCTCAAAACACCATGGGTGGCCGGATGCTGCGGCCCCATATTGAGGTTCATGGTAGTTCTTTTGGACTCGACGGTCATAAAATCACCTCAGGGGGGTCATCCTTATTAAAGGAAAACTGGGGGACTTCATAGGTCAGCGGGAAGTCCCGGCGAAGTGGAAATCCCTCAAGATCATCCGGAGTCAATATTTTGGTCAAATTGGGATGGCCGGTAAACTCAATACCCATCAAGTCGTACACTTCCCTCTCCAGCCAGTCAGCCGCTTGCCAGAGGGGTGTCAGGGAATCTATGACGGGGTCATCTCCGGATAGGCGAACCCTTATGAGAAAACGATATTTGTGCTTAAGGGAAAACAAAACATAAATTACTTCAAAGCGCCCGTTCTTTTCCCCAGCATGGCCCAACCAGTCCAGCGATGTGATTTCGGACAGAAACTTAAACTCCAGTTCCGGACTGTTGAGGAGCGCCTCGCAGATTTCGTAAAGGTATTCCCTCTTTATATAAAAGGACTGCTGGTCGCGGAAAATATCTTCGCGAATCAGCGCCTCTTTGAAATTCGAGTCAAAAAATTCTCTTAGTTTCTCTTTCATCTATATAAACCAGATGCCATTTCAGTCAATACAATGTCGGCTCAGCCTTTGCTGTCCGGCTTCTTTCGAAGCGATTCCTTTTCGACCTTTTCATACAGTTTTATAATACCGTTAATAAGCTGTTCCGGGCGCGGCGGACAACCGGGTACATACACATCTACCGGGATAATCTTGTCAACTCCCTGCAATATGGCATAATTGTTGAAAACGCCGCCACAGGAAGCGCATGCGCCCATAGAAATGACCCATTTGGGATTGGGCATCTGCTCATACAGCCGCTTCACGATCGGAGCCATTTTCATCGAAACCCGGCCGGCCACGATCATCAGATCAGCCTGCCGCGGCGAGGGGCGCATGACTTCCATGCCGAATCGGGCCAAATCATAGCGTGGCCCAAAAGTGGACATCATCTCGATGGCGCAACAGGCAAGACCAAAGCCAAACGGCCACATTGACCGCTTCCGGGACCAATTGACCATTTTATCCAGCGTGGTCAGGATAATCGAATCCGGTATTTTTTCTTCTATTCCCATTTCAATGCCCCTTTGCCGAGTATATAGAAGTATCCCACCAGAAGTATGGTAATAAATACGAGGATCTCGACAAAACCGAATAATCCCAGTTTCTGATAAATGACCGCCCATGGATAAAGAAAAACCACTTCGATGTCAAAAAGTATGAACATGACAGCAATCAAGAAGAATTTAACCGGGAAACGTTCCTTAGTATCGCCCTTCGGGATTATACCGCTTTCATACGGTTCGTATTTATATCCTTCGGAGGTCCGGCGGCCAAAAAGAATCGAGGCGCCGGCCATGACGACTGCTATAAAAGCCGCCACACCTACCAGAAACAAAATCGGGAACAAGGTCTCAAACATGTTTTAACTGCACCTTCGCAAATTTATTAAGCAATAATTATAGATATTATAAGTAATCAAGTCAACAATTATTTGTGAAAATTTTAACAAAGCATGGGAAAATCTATTCTTTAATGTAATGCAAATGAAAGACTGGCGGGGGGCCATCTTTGTTTTATAAGTACATGATAAATATATGATTATATTTTCAGATTCCGATTCTGATGTGATTGGAAAAGATCCAGCCCCTTTTTTTCTTGAAAAGTTCGACACGATATAAGCCGCGTTCTTTTGGATTTATCTCATACTTGGTGCCGAATGTTTCAGATTGCAGTTTTCCATTTCGAATCAGACGAATTGTGGCCTTATCGGGGGCTTTGACCGTAATGAGACACTCATTATAATCCGACAGACTGCCTCCTGAAGCCACCGTTTTTGATCCATCAGTGGCCGTGAATTCGAAACCGGAAGCATCTCCCCATCGGAAATTCGAAATGAAAAGGCGGCAGTCCCTGACAGTGTCATAAACCTGCTTTCTTGCTGCAGCCAGGTCAGGGGATAATTTTTCCGGCAAAAGAAGATGAGTCCGGAGTGATTGATACTGGACCTTATATGGGAATATTATAACCCGAAAAGGCCCCAGCTTGAGCGGATAGGCATGAACATCGATTCCGGCCACACCGGATATTTTTTTCTTGAGATTCAAGTCATCCCATATTTGTAAAATCCGAGCGGTAGGCGCCTGCATCGACCGCCGGGGAGAAAACAGCATTTTGATTTTATTGTAAGGTTTAAGCTTTTCCATCCATTCCGACATCTGGTTCCATATTTCGATGCTGTCAAAGCCGACCGCGTCCCAGGCCAGCCATGGGTATGAAGGGTATTTCCCCACCCGTGGCCTGATTTCGTCCGGATGTGCAATGATGCCAAGGGCCCCCTGGCGGGCGCCTTCGGCGACATATTCCTGCGGTTTCATATCGGCGGGCAGGACCTTATCCGATTCGAAAAGAAGGTAATGATTGCAGTCCTCGAGGTCATTATGTTCATAACCTATCAGAACCAGGGTGTCATTATAATAACCCTCTTTGGCGGCAAAACGATAATCGAGATTCATGTGGTCCGCCACCAGAATAAAATCCAGGTTGACAGATGAAGCGATCTCGGCTACTTCGTCAAGATCTTTGGTTCCGTCGGAAGCCGTGGTATGAATATGAATACAGCCCTGGTATTCGTAATGTCCGCCCGATTTAATCACTTTTGATGCCTCTCTCCCCCGCTTTCGGGCAGTTTTCTGAAAATATACAAACCAAGCGCCATCATTATGATCAATGACAGCACTCCCAGCCTGTAAGGCATTTTGACGGCTTGAGTGTCGCTCAGGTATAGGCTTCCCGCCAACCAGGCGCCAATCGGCCGATCGACGTTGAAGAAATAAACCACCAGTCCCCAGACGACCGGCCCAATCACGGCGGCCGCCCGGCCCGAAAGCGAGTAAAGACCGAAAAAACGCCCGAGTTCTTCTTTGGGGACCATTTCCGCCAGAAATGGCCTGGAGACGGTCCAGATGCCGCCAAGTAAAACGCCCAATATTGATCCAATAATATAGATGACAATAATATTGGAGGTAACAATAAAAAACAACAGCGTCACAATCCAGCCCCATACGATGTAAGTCATCATCTTTTTTAGGCGGGATGACTGAGATATTTTGCCTATTACAAATGATCCGATCATCGCCGATACCGTCGATACAATCATAAATATGGTCAGGTCGGCATCAGAAAATCCCAAAACAAATGAGGAAAAAATGCCCATATTCAGAATTACGGTGGCGATTGCGTCCTCGAAGAAATAATCCGCAATCAGGAAGCGAAGGACACCTGGATATTTTTTGGTTTCCCTTATACCCTCCCACACCTCTCTGTAAGCCCGGCTTATCTTTATCTTACTATGTCCGTGGGCAGTCTTTTTTTCTTTGACCCATATAAATAATGGTATGCTGAATATAAGAAACAGAATGGCGGTCGGCACGAAGGCGCCTGTCTTACCGCTGCCGGAGATACCCGGGATATCGAAACCGAAAACCGATCCGGTCACCCAGGGAAGCACCAGAATCATGCCCACAATCGACCCGGTGTAGCCCATCGCGACGCCGAAACCGGAAACCAGGCGCGCCTCATTTCCACTTGATACCGAATACAGGAGAGAATTGTAGAAAACCATTCCTCCCTCATAAAAGAAATTCGAAAAGGCAAAGGCGATAATGATGAGCATGAATAATGACGGCGGCAATATTGGTATAATACCTATCCAGATGCAGCAGGTAGCGGTGAAAAGGAAGAGAAACATCTTTTTCTTTTTCGAGTGATCGGAGACCGCCCCCAAGGCGGGCATAATCAGGCCGGTTAGAAGCATCGACAGTGAATAAGCGATATCATAGTAAAGACCGTCATGGCCGAGATCTTCCACCACCCATCTTTTGAAATACAACGAAACGATATTCATCGAGTAGATGGTATTGGCAAAGTCATACAGAGACCAGCTGATAATTTCCTTGCGGAATATATGTCCGGGTTTATTCAAAGTTCGAGTTTATCAGAAATGGTTAACATGCCGTCCCGGACCAGAAGCAGAAATTCATTCAACTCCAATCCGAGATTTGAACAGGCCGCCATTGCCTCGCGCGAGGCGCCGGCGGCAAAACGCTTTTCCTTGAAACGGCGAAGCATGAACTCCTCATCGACATTGACCAGTTTTTTCGAAGGATGCATCAGGGCGCAGGCGACAATAAAGCCGGTCGTCGGGTCCGTGGCAAATAAGGCCCAGTCAAGCCTGCTTCGACAGGGCGCATGACCGGGATGGCAGCGGATGGCATATATCATTTCCGGGGGGAGGTTATAATCCCTGAGCCAGTCTTCGGTTATGAAAGTGTGTTCGTCGGGTTTCTTGAGCGTGACATCATAATCTAGATCATGCAGCAGTCCGGTCAAACCCCAGAGTTCCCGATCCTCGCCAAAATGATCGGCCATAATCAGCATGCCTGCTTCCACGGCCAGAATATGTTTTCGCAGATTCCCGTTCTTAATTTTTGCTTCCATCAGGGCCAGGGCGGTGGGGCGGTCAATCATATTATAAACCTCTTATTTGACTTGGCTTGATGAATTATATATAATTGACCATGAAAAGTCAAAAGCCGAACTTAACTTTATAAAACAACTTAACCGATAATAGGGCCATGGACCTTAACGAGAAAAATGGAAACGCGAGAATCATCATCGCCGGTGCAATTCTGGCGGTGTTGTATCTATTGGCCGGTTCCCTGCCAATCAAGCATCTCTGGGGATTTAATTTCCTGAGCTATTTGCCATGGTTCAGCTTACCGGTCTTTGGCCTTCTCTTTTTTCTCGCGTTGCTGCCGCCGTCGGCCGACAGAATATATTCAATTGTTCACAATATCTTTCGGAAATTCAATGGTCTGTTGTTGACCTGGAGAATAATCATTATTGTCGCACTTTCGATCTCGGTTTTTTATTTATTTCGGGTTCACGTTCATTCCCTCGGTGACGGCTACCAGCGAATTTATCAAATCGAACAGGGATATCTGTATTATCACACAGAAGTTCTTGATTTCTTTTTACATGGTGTTCTGTATGCCGCCTTGAAACTGGTCGGCATCTTCTCCGGCGAGACAACTTATATTATATTCAGCATCGCCGCCGGGACCATTTTTGTTCTGGCAGTCTATCTGTTCCGCTTTACGAATGACGACGAGTTCGACAATGGCCCGATAATAAAAGTACTGATTGTTACATTTGGCGGACTGCAGTTGTTCTTTGGTTATGCGGAATCATATTCGTTGTTTTATGTTTTCAGCCTGCTCTATATTCTTTATGCCGTAAAATTTATGCTTTCGCGACGGGGCCTGTTGACTGCCTCGATAATGCTGGCGCTTGCCTGCGCCTCGCATATCACGTCACTTGTTCTGGTGCCGTCATTTGTATATTTGATTTATCATAACCAAAAAAACGTAAAGCCGAAAACTTTTGGAAGCAAATATCCGCCGATCATCATTTCGTTTACCGTGGTGGCCGCCGTTCTGGTGCAGGAAATCCTTCTTAGAGTCAATATCGGAGAATATATTACTTCGGTGTCGGGAGGATATCTGCATCTTCTCCCCTTCTCTGATTATACCATATTGTCGCCGATGCATCTATTTGATGTCCTGAATGAAATCCTCGTTGTCGCGCCGGTTGCATTAATACTTTTTATTGCCGGGATTAGTTCGACAAACACCGGAGCTCGTAAGAAGTTGAATATTTTTCTTCTTATTGCCGGGTTATCCGCCGGTTTGATGCTGATGATTATTGACCCAAAACTGGGTTTCCCCAGGGATTGGGATTTATTTTCGATTCCGGCGGCTATACTGGGTCTGGCGGTGTCGATATACTTCATAAACAAAATTAATTTCAGTCGGAAAGCGCCATATGTAAAACTGATTACCGGATTTTTCCCGGTGATTTTGTTATCGGGATGGGTTTTGATGAATTCCTCTTTGAAGGGGCAATTGACCCGCGCTGAAGATCTACTCACTCTGAAGTTCCCCCGATTTAGTGGACACGGAGAAAGGATACTATTATTATGATTCTTTCTCATCCTGAGTCCCGAAGGACAGGAGGTGTTCAGATGT
>PGXB01000052.1 GCA_002838945.1 candidate division Zixibacteria bacterium HGW-Zixibacteria-1 | reverse complement strand
TGAGAATCTATAATAATACTCCGAGAAAATGTCTGGACTTTCAAACACCGTCTGAAGTATTTTTAGAGCAATTGTTGCACTTCAAATGTGAATCCACCATTTCCTGCGGTCTATATTCCTCAAGGCAATAGGGACAGTTTGTTCGCAGCAACCTTTGGGCCAGCACTCCCTTAAGGGCCGAGGCCACCAGAAATTTTTCCATGCCCATATCGATTAACCGCGTGATACTGCTGGGGGCATCATTGGTATGCAAAGTCGAGAAAACCAGGTGTCCGGTCAGCGCCGACCGCAGGGCCATAATTGCCGTTTCGCTGTCGCGAATCTCGCCGATCATAATTATGTCCGGATTCTGCCTCAGGATTGAGCGCAGGGATGAGGCGAAAGTCAATCCCGCTTTTTCATTCGTCTGGACTTGATTGATGAGGTTGAGTGAATATTCAACCGGATCTTCGACTGTAATTATGTTCTTTTCAACCGAGTTAATCTCTTTAAGGACCGAATAAAGTGTCGTCGTTTTTCCGCTTGAGGTCGGCCCGGTGATAAGGACCAATCCTTCTTTCAACTGGATCAGCCTCTTCCAGTGGCGAAGGATATCATTAGATATGCCCAAATGATCCAGCCCCATCTCGAGGATGCGCCGGTCGAGAATTCGAATCACCACTTTTTCACCATGAATGGTCGGCAGTGTGGATATTCTCAAATCGACGTCGGAGCCGTCAACTCTTACCATCAGGCGCCCGTCCTGCGGCAGCCGCTTTTCGGATACATCCATGTTGGAAGCCACCTTGATGCGCGAGATAATTTCCGACTGCAGATTTTTCGGCGGCGAGGCTTCCTCCTTCATGACGCCGTTAATCCGATACCTGACGCGCAGTTGATCCTCATCCGGCTCAATGTGAATATCCGAAGCCTTGGTCTTGACAGCCTGATTGATAATAAGATTGACAAGTTTGACGACCGGGGCGTCATCTTCCTGAAATGAGGCTAACCGTTGCTTTTCCAGTAATATTTCTTCGGCTTTCCGGTCGGGATAGGCGCCGATAACACCGCTGAGCGAATCGGCCACCGAATAATACTGGTCGATGGCGGCATTAATCTCGGTGCGGGGGGCCACAACTCTCTTGACATCACATTTGGTCAGATATTTTAATTCTTCGATGGCAATAATATTAAGCGGGTCGGACATCGCCACCGTGAGATTGTCCCCGATTTTGAAGGCTGGGATAAGGCAATAGCGCCGGGCGACCTCGACCGGAACCAGGCCGATAACCGAGGGATCTATGACCATCGATTCAAGGGATATCCGGGGAATCTTGAGTCGCTCGGAAATAGTATCAATAAGTTCGGTCTCGGTAATCATCCCCGATTCGACAAGAATCTGTCCGATCTTCCGACCGGTTTTTTCCTGCTCTTTCAGGGCCGTTTCGAGCTGTTCATTTGTAATCAGCCCTTTTTCTATTAGAATATCGCCGACTTTTTTTCGAGACATAATTCAATTGTCTAAATTGTTTATTTTCTATATTATTCGGAAAATATCCGGTTTAACTTAACCGGCGGTAAAATGATATGCGATCGGCCCCGGCTTTGCTTTTTGCAGAAGTGGTTCCGAATTGTGGGAAGGTTTGAATTGTCCGCTTTTGAAATAAAGACAGGGAAGCTTATATTACGCTTGATATCTCTGCTAATCCTTACTGCCGCTGCAGGATGGGCGGGCTCTCCCGATGATACCGACAGTCAATCCACTCTGATTTACATTGATTCGATTCATGTCAATAACATGAATATTTTCGATCTCGATTCGGCGAAGTATGACTTCTGGCCTTTTCATCTCGCCAACAAATTGCATATCAGAACAAAGAAACATGTTATCAAGCGGGAACTGTTACTTAATAAAGGCGAACCCTTTTCCCGCCGGCTGGCCGATGAAACCGAACGAAATTTACGGGCTTTGCCGTATCTCTGGAACGCTCGACTGAGTATGGTTAAGGGCCCGGCCGGTGAAAATATCCTGGAGGTCGCAACATCGGATACCTGGACCCTTCTGGGCGGATTGTCATTTCACCGGACAGCGGGGGAAAACGAGATACATTTTCGTGCCGAAGAACAAAATCTGCTGGGGATGGGCCAGCACTTGTCGTTTCATCATTACTTCAGGGACACTCTTGAGGATTTTTCGCAGTTTTCCTTTCTGGAACGACGACTATTTAATTCGCGGCTTTTCTTCCAGTCTTATTTTAACGGCGATCCCGAAATTGCACAGACCTCGCTTTCATTGGGAAAGCCGTTTTTCTCGCTTAATTCGAAAAGCAGCTTCCGATTCGACTTTATAGATTGGAACCGCCGGGATGATTACTATGAAAGCGGACTTATAATCGCACAGGACAAGATAAAGGGCAGTCAGTTCATTCTTACAGGGGCATATCGCACCGGTTCATATTATGACAAAGTTCAATTCGGCACCGAGATTATTTATACGGATATAAATGTGTCGGCAAAAAAATACCTGGCCGACAGCAACCTGGTCACTTTTCCTCGGGACAGCCTGTACTACGCCGTAATTCCGGAATTCAGTATAAGGAGTTATGAATATTTGCAGACGACACGAATAGATAATTTCAACCGAATCGAAGATATTCTTTTCCTTAATGGCGCCGCTATAAATTATGGAAGATTTTTCGATCGACACGGTGATAAAATTTATGATTATGCGGGCTTATTGATTAATTATGCAAAACATTTCAGGGCCAACCTTTTCTTTGTCGAGCTGGGCCGAAATTACTGGTTTAATGGAAGACAGGACTTTAGAAAAAGAACCAATTTCTCGATAAGATATTATAACAACGGAATTTCATGGTTGACACCGCAAGTGCGGTTGAAATATGATGAAGATTTCAGGGAAGACGCCATGGCGACTCTTTATCTGGGAGAGAATAATGGACTGCGGGGTTACCCTAAGAATATCTCAACCGGCCGGAAAAGGATTTTGGGCAATATCGAAAATCGGATTTTCCCCGGACTGGAATTTCTATCGGCCGATTTTGGGGCGGTGCAATTTATCGACTTCGGCCGATGCTGGAGTTTTGACCGGAAATTAAGGTTGGATGATCTTCTCTGGTCGGTCGGAATTGGGCTTAGAATTGGCGTGGAAAGAGTCACTCATGCCAAAACAATGCGTCTGGATCTGGCTTATGCGGGTAAAACAAGGGACTGGCAAGTATCGTTTGGTTTGGGACAATATATAAAATAGCGCAGAAATGAGCGTATAAGCTATAATTGACTTGACAAAAAAGACATTAGATGTACATTAATCAAGGGGAAGCTAATAAACCCGGTTACCTCACCGACTGTCATACCTGTTAATGAAATGAGGCATAATAACTTATGAGTCGCCTAAGCAAATTATTCCTGATCGTTATCGGAGTGTTTTTGCCGATTTTGGCGGCCGGATCCAATACCAGCTCGGAATATTGGCGAGCCGGCTCGGTGGACTTAATCGAAACAGCTTACAGCACCGGCATAATTACCAAGGGGGATAGGCTGTTTTATAACCTCCAGACCGTCTTCCAGCCTGAAAAACTTCCGGAAGAATATCAATCGGAATTTCCCGGGATTATCCGAAGTGGAACCCCTTTTGTCAATGATGCCCTTGACCACTGGGATTTGATGTCTGCGACTCAGCAGGAGGCGGCGACCGCCATGCTGGCTCGTCCCACGACGGATTCGGTCTATATTTCACCGGACGGGAAATTTGCGGTGCATTATGATATTGATGACCTAAACGGCGTGCCCCCTGAGGATCTGGATGCCGACCAGGTCCCTGATTTTGTGGAGAGAATCGGCCTTTATGCCGACAGCAGCTACCGGTATTATCATTATGACCTGGGCTATTACCCGCCGCCCTCGGACGGCGATTCCTTGTATGACATCTATATACTGCATGTCGGCAATTACTATGGCACCACGGTCAGGGAATCCGCGGGCGATTCATCCTGGGGCGATTTCAGTTCCTATATTAAAATACACAATAATTTCAGCTTTGCGCTGCCAAATGATGATCCCGAGGGCACCATTATCGGCGCCCAAAAGGTAACCTGTGCTCATGAGTATTTCCATGCCACACAAATGGCCTATGCGTATAAATCAGGAGCCGATTTGTGGTGGACCGAGGGCAGCGCGGTCTTTTTTGAAAATGAAGTTTTTGATGAGGTTAATGATCATTATTATTATTTACCCTATTTTTTCAATTATCCCGACACCTTCCTGATTGACACCAATGCATTTCCTTCTTCATTGCATAATTACAGTACCTTTGTTTGGCCGGAATATCTCGCCAAAAGATACAGCCTCGATATAATCAGGACGATCTGGGAATACGCAAGATACAATAATCCCTTAACCTCAATGAACCTGGCGCTTAATCCCTACGGAAAAAACATGGCAACCGCTTTTCTGGAATTTGCCGTATGGAACTATTTCACAGGCACCAGGTACGATCCTGATTACCATGAGGACGGCGCCGATTATCCTCAGATTGTAGTGGCTCCGGTCGCCCCGCAATGCCCCTTTTCGGATTTGTTGCCGGTAATACCTCCGGACGGGCTGGCCAGCAACTACATCATGGCATATCCCGACACCAGTGAAAATGGAATACTGGTGGTAAATTTTGATGGTGATAATACCGTCTCATGGGGTTTTTCCTATATTTTATTTGAAGGCGAGAATCATCAAGTGACAACCGCCTGTGCCGTAGATTATATGGGTCGAACCAATTGCGGCATTTATGATTTTTTGCGTTACGATTCCATTGTTTTCATTCCCTGTGTCGTCTCGCAATGGCATGACGACAATTCCTACGTTTTCAGTACCGAGATTCATCCCTTCGGCGATGTTGACGGATCGGGAGAAGTTAATATTCTTGATATAACCCAGCTTATAAAGTACCTTTATAAAAGCGGGCTGCCGCCCAAATATGATCTCCGCGTTGGCGATGTCAATTGCAGCGGAAATGCCAATGTTCTCGATGCATCGTATTTGATATACTTTCTGTATCGAGGCGGGCCCGAATCATGCGCGTATCGGCCTTAAGCCGGTGGTATATTAGTCGTTGATCAGAATCTGACAGATTCGCAATCGTAAGATAGATAGTGCAGTTTGGAACGCAATAGGCGTTATTTGTACTTATCTTGGATATGTACATATCGTATCCTAATATAACGTGGTACCGGGCGATAGAAACCGAAGGCGGAATTATTTGATTTTTTTGCTTGACTAAAATATTTGAAATTAATATTAATTAATTGTTAACTTACTTTTCGTCTGAAACTACGGATCGATACACATCGGAGGTAACAAGGAAGTTAGCCTAATTATAAGATGAGGGGGAAATATGGATTCTGGTTTTGAACCCAAAATCCTGATTTGTGTCGAGTGTGGTCAGGAGTTCGTCTTCACCGCCAATGCACAGGAATACTTCGCCGAGAAAGGGTACACGGAAGACCCCAAGCGCTGCAAACACTGCTATATGCAGCATAAGCGCGACAAGCGCGGCAGTGAGGTTATCGAAGAACCGGCGTAAGTTGACTCGATGCAACAGTACCAAAAATTGAGACCCCTTAAATTACTTAAGGGGTCTTGGTTTTTGCGTCATCCTCGCCGATCAGGATTCATTTATGGTTGATCAGAGGGATTATTTGATCAGAGTCATTTTCCTGACATCCTTTTCCTGTTCCGTGACGACTTCATAGAAATACACCCCAGAAGAGACTTCACGACCTTCGGCATCACGACCGTCCCAGGCCAGATTTACGATATTTCCGGCCGGCAGAAATTCATCAAACAATGTATTTACGCGGCGGCCCAGAATATCATATACCGTAACCGTGGTCTGTCCTGAAGTTGCGGCCTGCAGCCGGATCGTTGTCGAAGGATTGAAAGGATTGGGGTAATTCTGGCCGAGCCGGACTTTTTCGGGCAAAATATCATCTTCGGATTCTTGAATATCGCTGGCAAAAGAAACCTGGAAATCGGCTGTCATTATACTTGATGACGCCGAGACATTGCCGACGACAACGTAGGTGTTTTCCCCGGAATAAGAGAGTGAATTGGGCGCCGACATCGGCGAAAAAGTCGTCTTGGCGCCGCTGCCCGGAAAAGGATCACCGGTATCGCCGGAATTGATCAGTTTTTCCTGATGGTACTGGCCGTCGGCCTGCTCCAGGGCGACACCGTAATGACCATTGGCTGTGTACCCGGGATACCATTCATCATCATTGGGATTAATTGAGCTTAAAATAGTCTCGTCAATATGCCAGATCATCAGGCCGGAGCCAGGAAGGTATGAGTCGTAACCGGTCTTTTGCCGGTTCTCGACCAGGAAATACTCATTTCCCAGACCGCCGCTTGACCAGAGTCGATATATACTTCCGCCGCTCTCCGCACTTTCGATGGCGGCATCGTTGATATTCGCAGAGACATTTACCGCCGAAGCAAATCCCAGTTCGATACGCGACCAGGCATCCAGCCATGAGGGATAGTCGCCCAAACCGGTCGGGCCGCACCAGCTTCCATAACTCATGAGCGACCATTTGCCGACACCGCGCGAACTGTAATCGGTATCATATAAATCAGGCAGTCCGAAAACATGACCCAGCTCATGACAGAAAACGCCGCAGGTGATGTCACCGGGCGCACTCCAGTATTCCGGTTGTATGCTGTAATCGAAAACATGAACGCCGTCCATAAGCTTCGGCGGCCAGACGGACCATTTATGCGACCAGATATCGGTACTGGTATGGGTGAATTCGGCCCCCGGCCCGGTGTGGATAAGTATTATGGCGTCAACATAGCCGTCGCCGTTATTGTCATAATCAGAAAAATCAACGAGGGGATTTATCAGGCCGGTAACATCCTCGCACAGCTTCTGGCTGTTTTGCGGATAAGCGCCGGTTCCATTCTGGTCGTTGCAATAATAAGCATAGGTCTGCGGCGCCATAGTCCAGCCGATTGAAGAAGGCAGATTGAGAGTGACAATATCAAGCTGATTGCCTGAGACTTCATTATAGTAGTGCCGCACCGTGCCCTGGCGATTTACAAACAGCAGAGTGTCGAATTCCGCCGGGGCAACCGCTTCCGGTTTGTCGGAAAACTTGATAAGAATAGCCAATGCCCTGAAACTGCCCGAGACGCCGGGTTTGGCCGACGGGGCGAGTTTCAATGACATATTGATGCCGCGTTCGAGGAGTTCGGGACGATGCTCCAGGTAGTAGGGAAGAGGCTGGCCCTGTTCAAGGTGTTTCTGCAATGTTTCCGGATTGGGCGGCATGGCGGCCGTGGTTACAGCCAATCCGATAAATATCGCGACGGCAAGAAATCCGCTGGTATATTTTTGCTTTATTATTTGAACTATGTTCATCGAAAATCCTCCCTGATTTTAGAATCGTATCCCGGTTGCCAGGGCCAGGTGCAATCCTTTGGTGGCATCAAGGTTCAGTGTACTGTTGTTGGAGACAGCAATATCAAAATGGAAAAGCGACAGGTCCACGCCGAGGCCGCCCGAAATTACCGATCCTTTGCCGCCGCCGAGGGAATAACCGGTGCGGATCGGGAGAAAACTGAACAGATGATACTCGATACCGGCGGCGATACGGGGTTTCGAAGAAGCTCCGGCCGCGAGACGGAATCCCTGGATATAATCCACCGCCCACAAAAACCGGCCGTCGATATTGGCCAAACCGAATTTCATTACGCTCGGAAGGGAGGAGCTGAAGTTCTCGATCGGATTGGACCAATCCTCGGAAACATTTATCGAATCATCATCGATTAGATCGAGATTAATTGTATCAAGTTCGAAGTGGTAGCCGTGCTCTTCGGTTTTGTTGTTCCAGGTAATATTGCTTAAAAAATTGCTGACGCTGATACCAGCGGCATAGCTGTCATTCAATTTAAGCGCCGCACCGATATCCACGCCATAACCGCTGCCGCCCATCGCCGTCCGCGCGATCATGGTCCCTTCACCGCTGAACCCGGCGGCCAGCGTGACCACCTCGCCGGTCAACTCGGTTACTTCTTCATAGGCGAAACCGCGAATATATTTGACCGTTGCCCCGACCGCCAGTTGCCTTGTTCCCGAGACATAAACCGGAACGCCATATGACATCCCGACCGACCCATAGGCGATCGCCTCGCTGTACATCCCTTCCAGCGAGAAAGCCTCGTCAATATCATTCCCTTCGAGAAACAGTCTGAGAGCGTCCTTGCCCAGGTTGACTTCGGTAGCGGCAACACCATTAATAGAGAGAACCATTGATCCAAGTGAGACGGACATTGCACCCACTTCGGCTTCGGCCGAAATCTTGAGCCCCTCGGCGGGAATCTTGCCCAGAATAACCGATTTATCATCCTCGGACAGAACCGCCCCGGTGTATTCATTATAATCCGCCAGCGTAAAGCTGTTATTCATGATATGCACGCCGGCCCCGGCCAGCTCGATACTGTTCTCCCGATATTCCGACAGGCCGATATTGGCCGGATTATAGAGAGGAGCATAAACACCTCTGGCCAGCCCCATATGGGCGCCCCCCATGGCCACGGCCCGGGCGGCGGAAAGACCGCCGGCATCGGCGGAAACCGCGACCAGGCAGAGAATAAAGACTATGACAAATATTTTTGTTAACATTTTTGCCTCCGGCATGGATTCAGTTTGGGGACTGCTAAAAGCCGCCGTTGAATTTATAATCCACCACGATTGTTCCGGTCAGACCGATATAGTCGGTTGCAAGCACTTTCACCGGGGAAGTGCCATTCCCTCTGAGGATGATTCTTTGCGTGGAATAAACAATCGGATTATCCAGAATTTTTATCTCAATGCTGTCGAGCGGAATCGACAATTCGGAAACCACCGCCTCAGTGACGATATTGCCACCATTGACATTGCCGGCACTGACGGTGATAGGACCCAGCACCAACTGGGCCTGATCCGCGTTCAGGCGTGACGGGTCGCTGTCGAGATATATTTCGATCGAGGCCCCGAGCGGCAGATGGTTGGTGACGGTGGCATTGAAACTGGCGCTCACCAGATGGTCGGTAATCATATCAATGTCTTCCTGGTCAATATCCTCGGAAGTCGTATCGCCGTTAAATGTAGTATGATCCAGAATAATCTCGAACGGCGAACTGACATGAATACTGGGGACGAGATAAGTCTCTTCCGTAATGGTCCCGATTGTTACTCCATCGCCGAAGAAGGCCGACCCTGCAAAAGATATATGATCCGGAATCGGATTCATAAAATCGGCAATTGTCGAATCGACAAAAACAACGGTCACCGGGTTATATAAATCACCGGCCGGAATCAGGCCGCTCATCTGCATTGATTGCCCGGCATTTCCAAGAAGACTGATGGAAAATCCCCCGGGGAAGTTGACGGAGCTTTCGATCTCCAGAACCAGGGTGGCGTTGGCCAGTGTAACCGAGTCGAAGCCATTCGGGATTTCCAGGTCGGCCGAAATGCCGCTGAAGCTGGCCTCGGTCGAATCGGCAATCCCGGTTACCGAGGAAAATTGAATATCGGATAAATAGGCAATTCCTCTTAATGTATCATCCTTGTAAATATCCACCATTCTGGGCGACGTCGAATCTATGTGTGCCGAAGCATCAATGATTATTTCCTGGGGATAAGTCAAATCAGAAGGCTCAAAGGTGTACCCGGCCAGATCAATATTTATAATCTGGGATTGGTTGGCCGGTACCGTTCGAGTGACATTGACCGGGTTGCCATTCAAGTGAAAGTCCGGCACGGAAATATTGATCTCCGAGGTCACGGTTGTGCCATTATCAAGAATCAAACGCATGCTGCCCGAAGAAACTTCGGCATTGACAATGGTTTGTGAAGAGGGGATCTCGGCCGAGGCCGAAAAAGCCTTGTTGATGCTCGGTATTTCGGCTCTTGCCGCCGATACGGTCAGATCTTCGGGAAACGTTGCGGAAGATGTCAGTGTCCGGCCCGACAGGGTCAGCATGCTGCCGCCCGGCGTATGACAGTGAAACTGAAGGCGCAGCAGATTGGAAATCCTTTTGCCGCCAAGCCCTATAGCCACCGAATCGGTATGGCCGGCGGGAATTCCCGGCGGCGGGAAGGAAACCGTGGCTAAATGCACAAATGAGACCAGATCGATCAACTCGACAATGATGGTATCCAGATTAATTCCGAAATCATTGGTCACTTTTACATAAACAACGCCCGCGGAAATGTCGGCCCAAGCGAACCTATCCAGCGGGGGAAGATCATTGAGAACACTGAATGAGGACGGTGGCAGGGTGTCCAGGCTTAACGCAACGTAATTTGACAGATTGACCGTGGCCGACAGCGGATCGGGTGGATGAACCGCGATCTGTCCGACGGTGTTAAAGACGGTCTGGGAGAAATGTTGAGCCGCCAATTCTTCACTGATGTGAATCGTATCAAGCTGGCGGCTGTAGGTAAACATTATTTCACCGGTTGAATCAATTGACAGGGAAGGCTCATTGATTTTGTCCAGAATCTCCGGCATCCGATAAATGCGGTTGACCGTAGGTATGGTAAAGCCGGTCGTCCAGATCGGCGCTTCCGGTTTTTCAATGTTGCACTGAACCGTGGTCAGAAAGACAATTATAACGACAAAACCAAGAATAATTTTCAGACCATATTTAAGTATGAAGGAATCGGCCAGATGGCATCGCTTCGGTGATTCCCTTCTTACCGGTAATGGCTTTTCTTCGATCTCTTCTAAATATTCCATAGGACCCCCACAAGGCCTTTAAATTTATTTTTGCATTATGAGAGAGCAAAGCGGATGCCTGTTTTCCAAATCGAGCCAAGAGCTTGTATGGCAGTTGGATAGCCTCAACCATAGGGGACTGTCACTATACATAAACTATGGGGTGGTGCCCACAGCCTATTGAGCTAAATTGATAATTGACATTTGCATAACTTTGATGTAGAATGATCAAATGGGGATGGCCAAATATGACCGGCTGCTTTACATCCTGAATCTGCTTCGAAGCCGAAAGAATCTTAATGCCGAGATGCTCGCCCGGGAGTGCGATGTCACCGAGCGCACGATTTATCGCGATATCGTGGCACTATCCGAGGCGAACATTCCTATTTATTATGAAAACGGATATAAGTACGCCAGCGGCAATTTCCTTCCGCCGCTGAATTTCGATATCGATGAGTACATGGCCCTCAAAACGGCGCTGGAATCATCGCCGCTGTACCAGAGCGGGCGAAGCCGGAAACTCATCAAATCGGTCAAGATGAAGATCGAAGCCTGTCTGTCGCCCGCCGTCAAAGAGAAAAAACTATATGCCGCGGATACCACCAGCATCGAAGTGAAATCTACGCAGGGCGACCGTATCAATGAGACATTTTATGCCGTGGTGGAAGATGGAATCAGAAAACGACGGATAATCAGATTGACCTACAACTCTATCGAGAGCGGAGTCCGTGAGCGCGAAGTTGAACCGTATTTCCTGATATTTATTGAAAGAGCCTTTTATTTTGTCGGCTATTGTCATCTGCGTCATGGCCTGCGGACATTTCGCATCGATCGCATATTGGATGTCGTTCTGACCGACAGAACCTTCAAACCACGCACGAATATCAATCCGGCCGAATATTTCCAAAACAGCTGGGGGGTTTTCAGCGGGCGGCCGGTCGAAATCGAAGTCATTTTCACGGGCAAAGCGGCACGCGTGGTCAGCATGAGCCGCCATCACCGCAGCGAAAAAGTGACCGGTCTGGAAAACGGGGCCGTAAAATATGAGGTTACGGTGAGCGGTGTCGAAGAAATCTGCCGATGGCTGATCGGATTCGGCGGCGATGCCGTTGTCGTCAGACCGCTGTCCCTGGCCGCCGAAATTCAGAAGAGAGCCCGGGCCATACTCAATAATTATCTTTGATAGCTCGCATCACATTTATTCCTATTTGAAGATCATCTCAATTTTCCCTGACGCCCCCTGTCAGTGAGTGTCAACATATTCATGCGCGGAGGGGTTGGAGATGACCAAATCGGAACGCCTTTTATATGTCGTGAGTTTACTGCGCGGTCGGGAGAAGATCAGTATTAATGATCTATGCCGACTGTGTGGGATATCGAAAAGAACGGTCTATCGGGATATCAGGTCGCTGAAGCAGGCCAATATTACTATTAATTGCGACCGGGGATATTTTCTGACGGAGCAGAACGTGTTCCCCGAACTGAAGCTTAACAGCGATGAGCAGGAGCTGCTGGGATTTTGTCTGAATTATACGCCATTGAACAGATCGGCCCATTTTACACGGAAATTGGCAGAAATCGAAAGCAAAATAATATCCTGCCTGAACGGCACAAAAAGAAAAAAGCTGGGGCGCTATCTGGTTGGATCGCTGTCTAATAACGATCGTTTAATCTCCGATCAGGACCAGACCCTTAAACGCTTCTTCGAGGCCTTATTGACCCATCGGGGACTAAGTGTCAGGCTGAAGCCAAATGGCAGGACTTTTGTGGGATTGAAGCCGGTCGGGTTGTCTGTCGAAAACGATCAATGGCTTTTATGTCTGACCGACAATGTCGGCTGTAAAACCGTCAGAATCCCGCTTAATCTGGTGGAAGCTATAGATTTAACAGAGTTAACGGTCGATTAACTTGTTTTTATTCAACAGGATACGCCTCAATTTTATAGATTTTGGTTGACAAATCGCGCCATTTGGGTTTCTTAACTAGTTATGAAAAGCCTGGGCGCAAAAAATATCGCCTTTGCCGGAATAATTGCCGCCCTGTACGCGGCCATGACCATTCTGCTGGCTCCTATAAGTTATGGCGTTTATCAAGTGCGAGTGGCCGAGGCTCTGACGATTCTGCCGTTTTTGTATCCGGTGGCTGTCGTCGGGCTGTTTATCGGCTGTCTGGTGGCCAATATTTTTGGCGGCAACGGACTCCCCGATATTATCTTCGGCTCTCTTTTGACTCTTCTGGCGGCATGGTTAACATACCTTACTTCAAAAATTAAAGTTCGAAAAGCGGCCCTGGTATTGGCGCCGCTTCCTCCAGTCATTATAAATGCCTTCGGTGTGGCGGCCTATTTGTCGCAGATTACCGGCATGACCTATTTTTTCGTGGTGCAATTTGTGGGCCTGGGACAACTGGCGGCCTGCTATGTGCTCGGACTGCCGCTGTTACTGTTCCTGGTCAGGAAAAGGAAGCAATTACCGGGTAAAAATTAATCGAAATAATACAAAGACAGGGCAAAAAATATGGCTAAATGTCTGATAATTTTCGAAGATGAAGCATATGCAAATTTCAATCCGCTGGCGCTGTTGCGGCCGGTGTTCATGCTTCGACCCGGCATAAGAACCCTTGCTGAAAAAATTATCGACTGCTTCGACGGTTATCAACCACATTATTTCTGCCGGCCCGAGATCGCCGAGCTCACCTCCGAAAATTGCCGTATTCCGGTTAACCGGTTCGAAGATAAGGGATATGATGAGTATATCTTCGTCAATGGTCGTATCAGGCATAATATTGAATTCGTTCACGCCCTTAAAGCCGCCGGAGAGAATGTTATCCTGACTTCGGGAGACGATATCACCGCGTTCAAGCTTCTGGGTAAGCTTCCTGATCCGGAATATAATTTCCTAAAACAGGGCGATTTGAGCGGGTTTTATAGCAAGTTCAAGGAGCGCGCCAAGGCGATGAATATCGAACTGCCCATGTATGGATACATCTGGGATCTGGTGGCCGCCATCGATGATGAGATCAAAGACGATTTCAAATACTTTCGCAAGAATTCCAATGGTGACGGCTTCCTGAAAGATCGCAACCGGACTGATAACAAGGGAAGGGAATTTCCGGGGGTCGATTTTATCAACTCCGGCGATATTTATATCGCGGCTGACGCCGAAGTGCTCCCCGGAAATGTTCTGGATGCATCGAAGGGGCCGATTTTTATCGGCAGCCGGGTCAGAATCGAGCCGCATTCATATCTGGTCGGGCCTCTTTATATCGGCAAGGAAAGCCATGTGTTGGGCGGCAAAATTACCGGCAGTTCCATCGGGCCGGTTTGCCGGGTTGGGGGCGAGGTCGAGGAATCGATTATTCAGGGCTATTCCAATAAATATCATGCCGGTTTTCTCGGCCATGCTTACCTCGGCGAGTGGATCAACCTTGGGGCGATGACGACCAACTCCGATCTGAAGAATAACTATGGCCCGGTAAGTGTGACGCTCAATAGGGTCGAGCATAATACCGGGAATCTGAAAGTCGGGTCGTTTATCGGGGATTTCACCAAGACCGCCATCGGGACCCTTTTGAATACCGGCATAACCATCGGCCTATCTTGTAATATCGTCGCCGACAGCCTGGTCACTGACAAGGAAATTCCTTCGTTTACCTGGTATTCCCCTCGGCACAAAATGACTTACAATTTTGTTAAAGCGATCGGAGTAATAGAAAGATCAATGGCCAGACGGGATAAAGAACCATCCGAGGCCCTGAAAAAGAGGTTGAAAGAGATTTTCGAGACTGAGTCCAAACATAACGCCAAAGAATAATAATTTATGGAGCCCGAAGGCGAAGTGTCGATAATATTGAGGAAAGCTGTCTTGCAGAAGAATATGAACTTAAATAGTAATTTGAAGGAACATAGCTCTTTGATTACTTCCAATAAATGTACTTCCGGGGGTTTGGTTTATGCCTGAATTTCGCAGAGATCCGATATTGGGCCGATGGGTTATTATATCCACCGACCGTGGTAAAAGACCTTCAAGCTATGGCAACCTGCCCAAGCAGGAAGAGCCCAAGATGTGCCCGTTTTGTCCGGGGAATGAATTCAATACTCCGCCCGAAGTCGCCGCTTATCGAAAGGACGGCTCGGAGCCGAATAAACCGGGATGGTTTCTGAGGGTGATTTCCAATAAATACCCGGCGCTTCGAATCGAAGGAAATCTTGACCGGGAACCCAAGGGCATCTATGACAAAATGAATGGAATCGGCGCCCATGAGGTCATTATTGAGAATCCTGATCATTCTAAGGACCTGGCCGATTTAACGGTTAAGGAAATTAAGAACATTCTCTGGATGTATCGCGACCGCACTCTTGACCTCCAGCGGGACCGGCGCTTCAAATACATTTTAATATTCAAGAATCACGGTGAAGCCGCCGGCGCATCACTGGAACATACCCACAGCCAGTTGATAGCGACGCCCATTATTCCCAAAAAAGTGGAAGAAGAAATAATGGGGGCACAGAAGTATTTCAATTTTAAAGAGCGGTGCATCTTTTGCGACATCGTTCGCCAGGAATTGACCGACAAGGAAAGAATAGTCAATGACTACGGCGACTTCATTTCCTTCGAACCGTTTGCCTCGCGGTTTCCATTCGAAACCTGGATAATGCCCAAGCAGCATATATCTCATTTAATAGATTTCTCGGATGATGTTTTCATATATCTGGCCGAGGCCTTGAAAGACACACTCAATCGAATCAGGGTGGCTCTGAATAATCCACCCTTCAATTATATTCTACACTCGGCGCCGATTGGGAAAGAGTATGATCATGTGTTTCACTGGCACATTGAAATAATTCCCAAACTGACCCGGATGGCCGGTTTCGAATGGGGTTCCGGCTTTTATATCAACCCGACTTTGCCGGAAGATGCGGCGGCCTTCATGAGAAATGTCGACCTCTCCCGGATCGAGCAGCTTTTTGGAGTCGGTGCGGTAAAATAGAACCTATGAAGTCACTGAATATTGCTTTCATAACCCCCGAAGCGGTTCCTTATGCCAAAACCGGGGGACTGGCCGATGTCTCGGGTTCACTCCCGGCGGCTTTGGCAGCGAGAGGGCACAAAGTCAGGCTTTTTATGCCGAAATACCGTTCTGTTTCGGCTTTTCTTGCTGAATCGAATCGTCCCGATATTAGCTTCAACTGCCTGGTGGGCGACAAAGAGGTTCCGGCCGAAATATATTCATTAACCGATAAAGAATCGGGTGTGGAAATCTATTTTATCGGGAATGACTTCTTCTTCGATCGGGAGGCATTATATGTCGATCCGACGACGGGCAAAGATTACCCCGATAACGATGAACGTTTTATATTTTTCGGCCGGGCGGTGCTGGAACTTGTAAAAATTCTCGATTGGAAACCGGATATATTTCATGCCAACGACTGGCAAAGCGGGCTGGTACCGGCGCTTCTGAAAACCGCTTATTACGAAGATCCGTTTTTTGCCAAAAGCCGCACTGTCTTCACGATACATAATATGGGATACCAGGGACAGTTTCCAGAGGATACATTTGACAAACTGAATATCGCTGAATCCAATTTTTATGCGGCGGGACCGTTTGAATATTGGGGTGATATCAATTTCATGAAAGCGGGTATCGCGTTGGCCGACAAGGTTACGACCGTATCGGCGACCTATGCGCAGGAAATTCAATTAAATGACGATTTCGGCAAGGGCCTGCAGGGAGTTCTGGCCGAACGCTCCGCCGATTTAGTCGGTATATTAAACGGCGTTGATTACAATCAATGGTCACCTCAAAAGGATAAGCTGATTCCGCACCGGTATTTTCCGGCCAATTTGTCCGGCAAGAAGAAGAATAAGTTGGAACTGTTGAATAGATGTGGTTTCCCCCTCAGAAGCGAACAGCCATTGATAGGCGTCATCTCGCGTCTGGACAGGCAAAAGGGCTTTGATCTCCTGAAGGAAATTATGGGCGACATAATGGCCCTCGACTTGCAATTGGTTCTTCTGGGTACCGGTGATGAGGAATACCATCGGTTTTTTGCCGAGATTGAAAAAGAATATCCTGACAAGTGCCGGGCCTTCCTGACATTCGACAACAAGCTGGCTCACCTGATAGAAGCCGGATCGGATATTTTTCTAATGCCTTCCCGATACGAGCCTTGCGGTTTGAATCAGATGTACAGCATGAAATATGGAACCATTCCAATCGTTCGTAGAACCGGCGGTCTGGCTGATTCGGTCATTAATTTCAATGAAGAAGCACTTACCGGCACCGGCTTTGTCTTCGACGATTATAAATCAGCGGAATTGCTGGAGACCATTAAGAAAGCGGTTCAGACTTTCTCGCGCAGGAAAGTCTGGTTCAAGATTATCAAGCGGGCCATGGCTCAGGATTTCTCGTGGGCCAGGTCGGCCATCAAGTATGAAGAATTGTATTTCCAGACCCTTCAATAAGTGAATAATATTATATCCTATCTATTTTTGACTGTCAAAGACTGGCAGTTTGCTGCAAACACTCATAAAATATTTATGGTCCTATATCAAAATCTATCCCGCTGTGCGTCGCAGAATTCGATGACAATATTGAATGATCCCGGTATCGGCAAGTCTTAACTAATTGCCCTCAAGCTAATAAATTACGCAATATCAGATAATAAATATTCGTATTAAATTTGAGGTGAAAAAAGTTGACAAATGAAAAATCCTATATATATTATTAGCCACTAAGCGGGAATAGCTCAGTTGGTAGAGCACCACCTTGCCAAGGTGGCTGTCGCGGGTTCGAGCCCCGTTTCCCGCTTTTTTTTACGGCGGCTTAGCCAAGTGGTAAGGCAGAGGTCTGCAAAACCTCTATTCTCCGGTTCAAATCCGGAAGCCGCCTTTTTTTATGCCACCTCTTGACAATCCCTGTTATTTTATTACACTTTTCTTATCACTAATTAAAAGGGCGTGTCGGTTTTCTCTAATGAATGCATTTAAAGTGATAGCTATAGGCATTAGTGCGGTATTTTGTGTTTTTTTATGTGTTCCGCTGATGGCCGATGTCTCCGCGCCGCTCTGCCCGACCATATATGCGGGAAGCGATGGAAAAATTGAAATATATTGGTTTTATCCGGGATTACATGAAACGTCAGCCGGCAATCTTCCCAATAATAGTGACATTTTCGGTATGGGTGCCCCGGCTGCCGGCCCGGGTCGATATGCTGTCGTGACGCGATTCGGTTTGGAACCACCGGTTTTAATCCATCATGCCGTCACTTATATTGTTAATTCGGACCCATTCTCGGAATTGCCGGGAGATCAGTTTACGCCCATAACGCTGTTTCTCGGCAGGCAAACTGATGATGGTTGTTTTTCACATATCCATGAGTACAAAATTGGCCTCGACTCATCGGTTTGCGCTTTTGGAGATTTTGTCACAGTCGATAACATTGATTATCCAACCGCCCGGCATGAAATCTGGGTCGGTCTGGAATGGCCGACCGATACCAATGCCGCCCCTTTGGTCGGCATAAATTATTCCCCAACCGGATTGGATCAATATATCCTGGAAATTGCCGAGCCGGCTTGTTCCCGGAGTGAAACACAGCAAGAATATCTGACTGGAATCAGGTTGCTGGACTGGGCCGAGCGCAAAGACTCGGATGAAATGCCCTCGGATAGTGATGAAGTTCTGTTTTTTGAGGTATTATTTGCGAAAGATACCGGTGATTTTCTTAACCAGTCCGAATCATTGGATATCGTCGGCGCCGACTCGCTTCATTCGTCTATGGATTTTACGAATAATGGTTTTATTTGTATTCGGGCAAATGACAGCATAACGGCGGCAATGTCGGCCTTTATATATCTTGATTCGAGTCAGTTGCCCGATCTCACCGTAAATCCGCCATTACTGGAAAGGCCCTTCGATAAATATGCGCCCAATTTCTTTGATTTCGAGCTTGTGAACACCGGATCGGAAACCGTTTCGTTGCGGCTGGATTATGACTCACTTCTGATGAGGCTGGATCCCCAATCTCTGGAAATTGAGCCCGGGGAGCAAGCCGTCATCGGATTGTATCTTTTGGCCGACCATGCCGGTGACTCGTTGCTGAACTCCACCATAACCATATTCACATCCGATAATAATTACCCGCTTTTGTATCACCTGAAGTTCGTTATTTCCGAGCCGACGGGAATTGCCGGGGACACCCGGGTATTCCCGGACGATTTTTCGGTGACTGGTGCCTACCCCAACCCGTTCAACGGGAATGTCCGTTTTGGAATTGATTTCCCAGCCGGAAAAGGAATATTAATTGAGGTTTATGATATCCTGGGCCGGCGCATTTATGATGATGTTTTGACGGAAAGAGTCGGCCCAGCATTTATCTGGCCAGGGAGAGACCATTCAGGTCAGGGGATGGCTTCGGGGTTATATTTTTTCCGGTTTTCCTATGGCGGCCATAGTATAATCAAGCGGGCCGTTTTAATAAAATAATAAAATATTGCCATATATATTTCCTCATAACCTATTATTTTGTAAGGGAATACCAAAAATAATGAGGGAGCTGTTTTTTTTCTTTACTTTGCGGAATTATCGTCTATATTGGCAGCTAATAAGTATAACGAGTGTCATGTAGTTATTGGAGGATTTATATTATGGCGATGAAAATTACGGATGAGTGCACTGCCTGCGGGCTCTGTCTGCCGGAATGTCCGACTTCTTCGATTGAAGAAGGGGACATTTACGTTATTAATCCCGACACCTGCAATGAATGTGAAGACCAGGATGAAGGCCCTCACTGCGTTGCGGTCTGCCCGGTAGAGTGCATCGAAAAAGCCGAATAATAAAGTCAGATATTTTATAGAACGCCGCTTGTTTCAAGGCGGCGTTTTTTTTATTTTAAAACTATGCCTTACAAGTATACCGATATATATTCGACCGCCGATGTCGGCATGATTGTGACCGGCCGCAGTCTGAATGAATTATTCGCCGATGCCGCTCTGGGTCTGACCGAGGTGGTTGTCGATCTCGAGGGTCTTGACGATGGACGGCAAATTGACATCGAACTCGAGGCGGACAGTCTTGATGACCTCTTTTTTATCTGGCTTTCGGAAGTTGTCTATCATAAGGATGCCGATAGTTTTCTGGTCAAAAAAGTAAACGTCAATATTGAAACCGTCGGCCGTATCAAATTAAAGGCCGAATTATATGGCGATACGATCGATCCGTTGCGGCATACGTTGAAAGTTGACGTAAAAGCGGTAACATTGTACCGATTAAAAGTCGAACAAATTAATGATCATTGGCGGGGAGAGGCGGTTTTTGACTTATGACACGAGAGAAGTACCGTCGAATCGGTGACAATATCTGGGAGATTCCGGTCGACTACAAGGCCGGTATGCGGGTTCCGGCAAGGATACTATCGTCATCGCAGCTTATTGATGGGATCGACGAAAAGGTCATCGATCAGATCACCAATGTGGCCTGTCTGCCGGGTATAAAGCGTTACGCCCTGTGTATGCCGGATGGTCATATGGGCTATGGATTCCCGATTGGCGGTGTGGCGGCTTTTTCGCTTAGTGACGGTGTGATATCTCCCGGAGGAATAGGTTTCGACATCAATTGCGGTATGCGGATGCTGCGGACAAATCTGACTCTGGATGAACTGCGACCCAAAATGGAAGAGCTCTTGAACGGCCTGTTTCGGACAATACCATCAGGTGTCGGTTCCAAAGGTTTCTTGAACCTCGATCGCAGGAATTTTAATGCCGTCATGGAGCAGGGATTGGACTGGTGCCTCGAAAATGAATATGCGACTGAAACCGATATTGAGCGAATTGAAGATCGCGGTCACTTGCGCGGAGGTGACCACGGCAAAGTCTCGGAGAAGGCAGTATCGAGAGGTATCAATCAGATGGGAACCCTGGGGTCGGGAAATCATTATCTTGAGGTCGAGATTGCGCGACCCGAAAATATTTATAATCGCGATATAGCCGGACAATTCGGTATCGACCGGGATAATCAGGTGCTGGTGGCCATCCATTGCGGATCAAGAGGCTTCGGTCATCAGATTGCCACTGATTATCTGCAAGTTTTTGCAGGTAGTGTCAGAAAGTACGGTCTTGAAGTTCGCGATAGAGAGTTAATGTCGGCTCCGATTGATTCGGATGAAGGCCGGAATTATGCCTCGGCCATGGCCTGTGCCGCCAACGCCGCCTTCGTGAACCGTCAATTGATTGTATATGGTATTCGCAAGGTCTTCCGGCAGGTATTTGGCAAAAATGATACTGAACTCGGCATCGAAACGATTTATGACGTGGCGCATAACATCGCCAAATTCGAAAAATACTTCATCGACGGCAGAGAAGAGACATTATTGGTGCATCGTAAAGGAGCCACACGGTCCTTTGGCCCCGGCAAGGCGGAAGTTCCCGAGGTCTATCGCCGGGTCGGTCAACCGGTGATCGTGGGCGGTTCCATGGAAACCGGATCGGCTCTCCTGTGCGGAACGGCGGTCGCCGACAGCGAAACCTTCGGATCATCGCTTCACGGCGCGGGGCGGACCATGTCGCGCATGAAGGCCAAAAAAACGATACGCGGCGATATGGTCAAGAAACGGATGCATGACAGCGGCATTCTGGTAAAGACCGGATATATGCCCGGCCTGGCCGAAGAGGCTGCTTTTGCGTACAAAGACATCGATCAGGTGGTTGATGCGGTCGATAAACTTGGCATTTCCAGAAAGGTTGCACGTTTTGACCCGGTGCTGAACATAAAGGGATAATACAGGACAACATATGTATTCTATTGCATGGTGCAATGTTCCGAAAGGAATAGTGCACCATATTTATTTGCGGAAAGATGCAGGCATCAAATTTAACGTAGCGTATTGCATTGCAGCAGAATGTCTTAGCCAAAATAAGAGGGCGCTACTCTGGTTGGGTAGAGGGGGCTAGGAAACTACCCAGGGACAGCAGAGAGTCACCCTCATTTTCTTAACCAAAATTTACATCTTCAGTGGGATTTGTCAAGCATTTTTATTAACTATTATTTTATTATGTCTATGTCATTCTATTTATGATATTTTATAAATTTCTCGACAGTCTTTATCAGCAATTATTTTTGAATGCAATAATCGCCCCGCCACCATATATATTCGACGGCGTTATGGAAAACTTAACATTTTGGATAAAAAACAGCCGTTCTAACAACGGCTGTCTGATAATTTAAATTAACAGGATTAATACCTGACAATTTTGACCGGAACGGTCACTCTTGTTTCCGGCTCAGTCTTATATGATATGGTGAAATTACTGTTATGCGTCCCGCGCGGGAGACTGTCTTTTGGAATTATTTTTATGACCTTTGTCTCGTCCTTCCCGATAGTGCCCCCGTAGGAGTCAATATTGAAGATGGTATCAATTTCCATCTCGATATAGTATTCCAGCGGAACGCCGGTCAGATTAAATAACTTCACATCCTTACCCTGATGTCCGGGCAGGAAAAATAGCGACTGCGGTTCGGTACGAAATTCCTTCGGAATAATATTGATATCGGACGAATATTTCAACTCGACCGCCTGGTTTTCGGCATCATTGGAATGCACCGTCACATTCCTGACATTCCGGCCATAATATTCTCTGGTATCGAATATTACTTTGATCCGGCCGATGGAATCCGGCGGGAGTACTTTATTCAAAATGATGGCGGAAGTGCAATCACAATTGGAAACGGCCTTTTCAATATTCAGATTCGCGTTGCCGGTGTTCTTGACGCGAAAATAATGAACCAGCTTGAAATCCAGCGGCACATATCCAAAATCATAATATTCATCAATTACTTCAATCTTCGCCCGCGCGGCCCCCGCCGCCCAGAGAGAATTTAGCATCATTAGAAGCATAAATACAAACAGGATAATTCCTTTAAACAATATTCTCATATATTCAGACCTCCAGCTTCTTATTCTCGGACTTGTCCGTCAAAAAGCCCTGCTCCTTCATCCAGATATCATTAAAACATTTGCTCAAATATTTTGATCCCGAATCAGGCGCGATAACAACCATGACCGCCCTATCGTCCAGATCGCGTCCGATCCGCCGGGCCGCCCAGACAGCCGCCCCGGTTGAGCCGCCGACCGAGATGCCCTCTTCGCGCGAAAGTCTCCGGGCCGTCTCGAAAGCATCGGCATCCGATACAGATACGACCTCATCAACCAGGTGCGGATGAAGCGCCTCGGTAATACAGTCCGAACCGATTCCCTCGACTTTGTAAGCTTCTGAAGCACCGACCTGTCGGCTCTTTATATAATCCGCAAAAATTGACCCCACCGGGTCGACCGCAATCGCTCTGACGGCCGGATTTTTCTCCTTCAAAAATTTGGCCGTACCCGAAAAGGTTCCGCCGGTTCCGATACCGGCGATAAAATGGGTTACCTTATGATTGGTGTCTTCCCAGATTTCCGGACCGGTGCTCAGGTAATGCGCCTCGACATTGTCCTGATTATGGTACTGGTTCATGTGAAAGTAGCCATTTTCGCGCGCAAGATTTATAGCCATCATATAGCAGCCGTCGGGATCTTCATGGGCCGCATCGGAGCGGGTGATGATCACTTCGGCGCCGAATGATTTCATAAAATCAACTTTTTCCTTGCTTGTTTTTTCGGGGGTCGTCAAAACCGCCTTGAGGCCGAGTATCGATGCCACCATCGCCATAGCCACCCCGGTATTGCCCGAAGTATTATCAATAATGGTATCGCCCGGTTTGAGACGGCCCTCATCCATGGCTTTCTTCAAAATATAGGCCGCCATCCGATCCTTGACAGAGCCGCCCGGATTGAGAAATTCCAATTTGAGAAGGATCAGCGGGCCGCCGCTCTCAATTCCATTGTTTACCGACACCAGCGGTGTCTTGCCGATCAAATCCAGAATATTATTTTTATAATTCATACCTATACCCTTATGTTTATAACATTTTAGGTAATATTTGTTTCAAATTCAACCGATTTATTATAGTATAAATTATTGATGATATCGCTTTTAACTTGACAATTGTTAAAAATTCGGCCTTTATTGGTCAGGAATAACACGGAGGGTGTATGAAGACATTATCTATTTCAATACTTCTTCTTCTGTTTGCGGCCTTTTTGATGAGCGGTTGCAGCAAGGATGAAAAAGTCGCCGAGCTTGAAAAGCAAATCCAGGAGTCGGAATCTGAAGATCTGCTTGAAGATACGACGACTGAGATGGAAGTAACAACCCAGCCGGCCGCTACCGAAACCAAAACCTACACCAAGACACCGGAAGTGGCTCCTAAAGAGGAAAAAGCGTCATCTTATATGCCGAAACATACCGGCGGCGGGCAATATACCGTCCAGGTGGCATCCGGAAGCAACCCGGAATGGGTCAAGCTCATGGCCGATACTTATATACGGCGCGGCTACGAAGCCTTTATCACTGAGACCAATGTTGACGGCGAAACTTATTATCGTCTTCGCATCGGCTCTTACGAAGGTTTCAGCGAGGCCAAAGCGGTCGGTATGGAATTGCAGGATAAATATTCTGTCAATTTCTGGATCGATTATAACGAGTGAAAAGTCATACCGAATATCTGACTTTCAATACCCGCAAGCGGCGGCAATACATCAATATCACCGATAAAGTCGCGGCGGCTCTGCAGAAAAGCGGCATCGCCGAGGGGTTGGTTATGGTCGGGGCGATGCATATCACCGCCGGCGTATATATCAATGATGCCGAAAGCGGGCTGATCGCCGACATCGATGACTGGCTTCAGAAACTGGCCCCCGATGGTGTCGATTACCGGCATCACCGGACCGGCGAGGACAACGGCGACGCCCACCTCAAAAATCTCCTGCTCGGTCATCAGGTGCTGATTCCGGTCACAAAGGGAGAACTCGATTTCGGACCCTGGCAGCAGGTTTACTACGCAGAGTTCGACGGCCGCCGCAACAAACGGGTGATAATCAAAATCATCGGTGAATGACAGCAACGACGATTGATACGATTATGTATCAGACTGCGTAGCAAATCACCATCAAAGTACTATTGTTTTTGCAGCGTTTTTGGCGAATATTTCCTTGTACTATATTTATATTCATTCAATTACACGAAATTGGGTTCGTTTTCCCATTTTTAAAATCTTGTAGATACCGTCTTAACTGTCAAGGGCATAGTTAGGATTAAAGGGTAAATTGTTTTTCAACATTGCCCGGATCATCATCAGTAGTTTTTTCATAAC
>PGXB01000051.1 GCA_002838945.1 candidate division Zixibacteria bacterium HGW-Zixibacteria-1 | reverse complement strand
TCAAACTGCCGCCGCTTTTCTCCCATTATGAACACCTCCTTAACCATAATTATAATACCCCATGCTTAATCCAGTGTCCACTTTTTTGGGGGAACCTCACTCCTGACCTACCCCCGGCTCGGAAATAATTTTCCTCCGAGATCGCCGCTATTGATGTCTGGGATGTCGTTCGATGATGTCGTCAATAATATGACGATCCGGGACATACTTTTGTCCAACCCCGGCTTGAAATACCGGGATAAATCACTTCAGGCCTTCTCAGGTTGTTTCACTCCGCAGTGGTGGTTGAATTGATGTTACAGTATAAAAAGAATTGTAGATATATAATACTAATTAAAGATTTCATGTCAAGCAAAATTCGCCTGACTATTTTTGGATAATTTTAATAGACAAGTTCACGCCAACTTCCATTTACTTATTAAGAATATAGCGCGTAATTACTTTTGGGCAATTGTCGGGAGCGGTGAAAAATGAGAATCTTCAAAACCATTCCATTATTTATTATAATGGCCGTTCTATCCGGCTGCGGCGATACCACCACCGAGGTCGTGCCGGTCAAAATTCCCGACAGCAGCGCTACCGTTATCAGAGTCCCGCGTGATGCTTCCACCATCCAGGCCGCTTTAGATATTGCCGACAATCTCGACACCGTCCTGGTTGCCGACGGCACCTACCAAGGCGACGGCAACCGGGACATCGATTTCCAAAGCAAGTCAATCATTTTGCGCTCCGAAAACGGCCCCGCTTTTACCACCATCGACTGTGCCGGATCTGCGAATAATCAGCATTGCGGATTGATAATAACCGGCCGCGCCAACGATGCCGTCGTCGATGGCTTCACCATAAAAAACGGCTATATCAACAGCGGCGGCGGTCTGCGGATACAAAGCTCATCAATCACTGTCCGCAATTGCGTTATCGCTTATAATGTCGCCACCACCAGCGGCGGCGGGGTCTGGTGTAAGGGCTCCGACCCCGCTTTTATAAACTGCACTTTTGTCGGCAATTCGTCCATGGCCGGTGGAGCCATTTTCGTGCTGGGGACATCTTCGCCAACCCTCACCAACTGCATTGTTGCCTTCTCGGAAGAAGGGGGCGGCATCTATTCCAATGAAAGCAGCAGCCAACCGACGGCTGTTTGTTGTAATGTTTTTGCCAATCTTGACGGCAACTACGCCGGAAGCACCGCCGACCAGAGCGGAATTAACGGCAATATTGATCTGGACCCTCAATTTTGCGATCAGGAATCGGGCGATTTCGGGCTCCAGGCCTCATCACCCTGTCTTCCGGCCAATAATGGCTGCGGTATTTTAATGGGGGCTCTTCAGTCAGGCTGCCGTTGACAGCGGGAAAAGGCATAATTTCGAAAAAAATCGTAATTTGCCCACCCAAATGGGTCGATTATGAGTAAAAAGGCCGCAAAATATGCCTCAAAATCCCCCCGGACACCCGATTACGCTTGTTTTTTCTGAACTTTTTAGTAAATTCTGTGGTTGTTATAATAAAAGTGGAAGGGTAATTTTTTATGCTCAAGATAAGTGACATAGCAAGTGTCGAATTACAAAAGGTTCTTGATTCGGAAACTCAGAAGAACAAGAACTTGATTCTATATTTTATGGGCGCCGGCTGAAGCGGTCCATCTTTGGGAATGGCTCTGGATGAGTCAACGGAAGGTTTGGAAGAGCTCAGCTCGAATAATATCACCGCCTATATTGATCCTAAATTACACGAGTACATTTCTCAAATCGGCGATATCAATATCGACTTCGTAACCAATGAAATGGGAAGTGGCTACGCCATCAAAATCGGCGAAGCTGACTGCAGCCAGGGTGGTTGCAAGGGCTGCGCCTGATCTTTGTCAGAGTAAAAATGACCAAATACGGTCGGCATTTTTCGTTGCCGACCGTATTATTTATAGAGGGCTGGGGCAAAATATGAAACAATCTTATGATTTTTTATGTTTTGCCGATAAAGAGGAATAAATAAGTGTTGTTTTTCAAGAAAAATGGAGTAGTAGCATGAGAAGGTATCTGCCGGTCTTTTTCGTTTCTTTATTAGTCGCCGGAAACATATGGGCCCAAGAAAGTTCCGAAAAGGAAATTGCCAATAAGGCGCGTATTATGGTCACCATAATTAATAATACCGAGTGGCCCGGTCAAAGTGGAACCGGTGAAGATACTTTTACCATTTCCGTTATCGGGCAGCCGAAGTTTATCGAAAAACTGAAACAGCTTGCCTCCCAGGAATTGAAGGCGATTAAAAATATTACGGTCAGATCGGTGACTGTCGATGATGACATATCGCAATCCAACGTGGTATTTATTGCCGATGGCGATCTTTCTCTCCTGGCCAAAGTCCTGAAAAAGGTTGAAAATCAGCCCATCCTGACCGCCAGTGATGTTAAGGGGTTTGCGCGTTACGGGGTTATTGTCGAGCTGGAGTCGGCCAAAGACGGCGGCGGCAATGTTGAATATTTGATAAATAAGATGGTTCTGAGAAAATCCGGCCTTAAAATGAGTGAGGATGTCGTCAAAAAGGCCCATAAAACATTCGGCAAATAGAATTATCAAGATTTCCCTTATGCCATTCGGATAAATGCCGGATGGCATTTTTCTTTTTAAAGGAGCCCGCTTTACATATATTTGCTATATTGAATTTTAAGACTCAATTGCATAAGTCATTTTCATTAAAAACGGGGAGCTTAAAATGATCCGCGATTATGAAGATGCTTTTGGCCATGCCATGTACGATTATCTGCATGGCAAACCCGGCCACGAGGTGGTTGAGCGGGAGGATGGCTACGTCGATATTTCCGCCGGCCCCGCCCTATACTTGTCGCAGTACAAAGATTGGCCCGATCATTATAAAAAGACCATGAACCGTATTAAAGGAAAAGTCCTTGATATCGGCTGCGGTGCCGGGCGAATTTCTCTGTATTTGCAGACTCGTGGTTTCGATGTGATCGGAATCGACCTCTCGCCGAATGCCGTCAAAACATGCAAAGAGCGGGGGCTCAAAAAAGTGAAAGTGATGTCCATTACTCAAATCAATAAAAAGCTGGGGAAATTCGATTCACTTGTTATGTTTGGCAATAATTTTGGCCTTATGGGTAACTTCAACCGCGCCCGATGGTTGCTTCGGAAATTCAGAAATATTACAAACCCCGGGGCGCGGATAATTGCTGAATCCCTTGATTATGCCGATACGAAGGAGCCGCATCATCTTCAATATCAAAAACTCAACAGAAAACGCGGACGTATGGCAGGCCAGATGAGACTTCGTATCAGGTATCTGAATTACAAAACCCCATGGTTCGATTATTTATTCGCGACCCATGACGAAATGAAACTTATTGTAATGGGAACAGGCTGGGAGGTTGAGGATTATATAGACTCCGCGGACCCGCATTATATTACAATTTTCAAAAGGGTGTAAAAGGATCTATAAGCGATTCCCCTATCGGCGAAGCACGACAATGAATGCCAATGACTTAACCTAACGAACCGGAAAGAATTCAATACATCATTTTGCTTGACATAAATATTGCATTTGGTTAATATTCTTGTTTATAAATTAAAAAGAGGTGACCGAATTGGAGACCAAGGATACGACCGTGAATAAACGAAGCGATCTATTTGACAAATGTATTAATTTTACCGCCGCACACGAAGTCAGAGCGGCCGGACTATATCCCTATTTTAACGCCATTTCTTCGGAACCGGGTGATGAAGTAACCATCGGCGGTCGCAACCTCATTATGATCGGTTCCAATAATTATCTTGGTCTGGTCAATGACCCCAGGGTCAAAGAAGCTGCGGCCAATGCCGCCCGAAAATACGGATCAGGATGCACCGGCTCGCGTTTCCTTAACGGGACCCTGGAACTTCATATCGAACTTGAAGCAAAACTGGCCCGTTTTTTCAAAAGGGAAGCGGCCCTCGTTTATTCCACCGGTTTCCAAACCAATTTGGGAACTATCTCCAGCCTGGTGGGAAAGAATGATGCTCTGGCCATTGACCGCTCCGTACATGCCTCTATTGTCGATGGCTGCCGTTTGTCATACGGAAAAATCGTCAAATTCGCGCATAATGATATGAAGGACCTCGAACGCGTTCTAAGTAATCTTGTCGAAAATGGTCTCCGGGGTGGAATACTTATTGTTGTCGACGGCGTTTTCTCGATGGAAGGCGATATAATCAACCTTCCCGATCTGGTCGCCGCCGCCCGGAAAGTCGGCGCCAGGGTAATGGTTGATGACGCCCATTCGGTCGGCGTTTTGGGCGAGGGTGGACGAGGCACGGCGGAACATTTCAATATGATCAATGATGTTGACATAACCATGGGCACTTTTTCGAAATCATTTGCATCCTTGGGCGGCTTTATTGTCGCTGATGAAACCGTGATTGAATATGTCAAGCATTTCGCCCGCGAACTTATCTTCTCGGCTTCGATTCCGCCGTCAAATGTGGCCGCGGTAATCAAGGCCCTGGAGATCATTCAAAACGAACCGGAGCGACGGCAGAATCTCTGGAAAAATACGCATAAAATGCACCGCGAATTCCGAAATCTCGGGTTCAACATCGGCGCCACCCAAACCCCGATTGTCCCGATATATATCGGTGAGGATATGGCGACTTTCACTTTCTGGAAAGAATTATTCGAAAACGGCGTTTTTGCCAATGCCATTGTCTCTCCTGCAGTTGCGCCCGGTAATTCACTGTTAAGAACCTCATATACGGCTACTCATACCGACGAGCAGCTTGACCGCGTTCTGGAAATATTCGCCAAAATCGGCAAAAAACTTGGTATTATATCCTGAGTTTCAGATAAATGTCTCAAGAAGTAAATGTCATCGAAGTCGAATCGTCGAAACTACTAAACACATTTATTACTCTCCCGTTTAAACTCTATAAAGATGACCCGAATTGGGTGGCCCCTTTGCTGATCGAGCGAAAGGAGTTTTTCAATAAAAAGAAAAATCCGTTCTATCGCGGGGCCAAGACGAAACTTTTTATCGCCATGAGGGAAAATGAACCGGTCGGCCGCATTGCCACCTGCATCAATTATAATCACAATGTCTTCCACAGTGAGCATGTCGGCTTCTTTGGCTTCTTTGACTGTATCGATGATTATGATGTTGCCGCCAAACTGCTCAAGGTGGCTATGATTACTCTGAAATCGGAAGGCATGGAAAAAATGCGCGGACCAGCCAACTTCTCCACCAACCATGAGGTTGGCTTTCTGGTCGATGGTTTCGATTCTCCTCCGGTTATCATGAATCCGTATAACCCGCCCTACATTCCGAAACTCGCCGAGAAATTCGGCCTTAAGAAAGTCATGGATCTCTACGCCTTCATGATGACCGATGAATTACCGCTCTCGGACCGGATTCTGAAAGTCGTTGAGCGAATCAAGGAGAGAAATAAAGTCACTATCAGGCCGCTTGATCTTTCTCACTTTGACGAGGAATTAAAAAAAATCAATTACATATATAATAATGCCTGGTCGGATAATTGGGGTTTTGTGCCGATGCCCGAAGAGGAGTTCTATCATATGGGCAAGGACCTCAAACAGATTGTCGATCCTGATCTGGTTCTGATTGCGGAAATAGACGGAGAACCGGTCGGTTTTTCGATGGCCCTGCCTGATATGAATATCGTCCTGAAAAAGCTGAACGGCCGCCTATTCCCGTTCGGCATGCTAAAACTTCTCTGGCATATGAAAATCCGCCGCAAAATCGACGGCGTCAGGGTGATGACCATGGGCGTGGTGCATAAATATCAAAAACGGGGCATCGATAACGTCTTCTATGTCGAGACCTTCAACCGGGGAACCGCAAAAGGTTACAAATGGGCCGAATTATCGTGGATCCTTGAAACCAACGAATTGATGTGTCGCGCCGCTGAAAGTCTCGGAGCCAAACTATATAAGAAATATAGAATGGTTGAAATGCCGCTTTGACATGAAAACAAGAATTATCATAATTGCTGTATTGATTCTGGCAGTCGCCATATCCTGCCGAACCAGGCTTAAACCGATTCTGTTCGAACTCGATGGTGAGAATCGCGTTACACTGAACCAGAAGGAAACCTGGTACCAGGTCGGTTATGACCTCTATAATACTGCAACCGGAAATCCTCTCGTAAAAGGCGATGGCATTATTCTGGTCTCCAGCCAGTATGCCCGGCATCCCGAGCGCAATGAAATTCAGACCGGTTTGTTCAAATCGGCCGGCGAAATTGAGTACCGCCTCTTTATCCCGCTCCTGTTTATTAATGAGGGGGATTCTCTCGATATCGGCGGGAAATCGGTCTGCCGGCTGATAGGATTATATGAAATGGCCGACAGCCTGAAACATTATGATTGTCGGCAAGGCTATCTTAAAATCGATACCGTCAAATCATCTCGATTCAGCGCGTATATGTCTGGGAAATACTTCAATTCCGAAAATGATTCACTTGTCCTTGAAGGGCGTCTCAACGCCGTCAAGAAGAAATAGAATAATCACCATCTCCTGCTTAAATAGCTTTTCCACCCTTCAGGATACTCTCCGAACCCGATATTAATTGCCTTGACAAATTGGACTAATAAAGTATAATTATTATTGTACCTTTGAATATTGTCTGAATTCTTGCATACAAAATTTTGCCGCACTTTCGGCATAAAATCAAACTTTGCCGCAGGAGGGCCAGATGAGAAAAAGTTATAAGATTCGGCCGTCAATATTTTTTCTTTGTTTGATCCTAACGCTATTTCTTTGGGGCAATGAGGCTTACGCCACATTTTCAATTGTCGCCGTCGATACCGTCACCGGCGCCGTCGGCGGAGCCGGAGCCTCATGTATCAACAATTGCGAGATAATCACTGACCTTATTGAAGGCATCGGCGGGGTGCATACCCAGGCCAGCTACCTGGCCGGCAACCAGGCCAATGCCCATGCCCTCATGCTGGCCGGTTTGACGCCCGATTCGATCATCGGCTGGCTGGCCGCCAATGATGTCGAGGGCATGCCTTTCTATCGCCAATACGGCGTGGTCACCCTGGCCGGAAACGGCGCCTCAGCCGGCTACACCGGAGCCGGAACCACCTTCTGGCGGGGCCATATTACCGGCCCCGGTTATGCCATCCAGGGCAACATTCTGCTCGATCAGCAAATCGTCGATACTATGGAATACGCCTATTTGAACACCGACGGCCCGCTCGAGGAGAAACTGATGGCGGCCCTTGAAGCGGCCAATGTCCCCGGCGCCGATACCCGCTGCATGTCCTGCAATAAACCTGCGATTTCAGCCTTCATAAAGGTGGTACATCTTGGCGACGGCGGGACACCATACCTGTATCGACTGGTCACCAACACCGTTTGCGCTCTAAACCCGGTGGATTCGCTCAGAGTTTTGTATGACAACTGGATGGCGCTGCGCTATGCTGATGCCGACCAGTCAACCGTAACAGTCTCCTCGGATCATCTCGGCGGCAATACCGATGACTCGGCTTTGATTACCGTCACCCCCCTGAATCATACCGGACAACCGCCGACCAATGGTGTCAATGAGGTTATTATAACCAATTTAAGCTATATGGGACCCATTTCTGAAGTTGCTGACAATGGTGACGGCACTTATTCGGCCTGGCTCCATGCCGACGACGACTACTGTTCGAAGGACACCATCTTTGTTTCGATCTCTGCCGGCGGACAATTAACTGACGTTAACCAACACCCCACTATCTATATGTATGAATGCGCTGATGCCAATCATAATTGTGCCATCAATATCCTGGATGCAACATATCTAATCTCTTACTTATATAAGGGAGGTAATGCACCAATTCCTCTGGAATCCGGTGATATAAATGGAAATGGAAGTATCAATCTTCTCGATATATCCTACTTGATTAATTACATGTACAAAGGCGGACCGGGTCCGGTTTGCCCGCCGCTCATACTATAGTAATGGAATTTAGATGCCGGGATAAATATGCAACACGGACATGCATGTCCCGGCATTTTTATTTTTTATCGTATTTATTAAGTTCTGAGGCGAAGGCCTCATAAGCGGAAATCCCGAACAGGACAAAGACAACTCTCTCAAGCGATTTAAACTGCGGTTCTAGGTCTTTCACCGCCCCGATCATTTTCTCGGCGCATTTATCTAGCGGAAAACCGCCTACCCCGGTACCGATTGAAGGAAAGGCTATCGACTTGAGACCAAGCCTGTCCGCCAGCAAAAGCGAATTCCGGGTGACTTCATAGACGATATTTTCATTTGTGCGAAGATCCTGCCCCATGCCGGCGGCATGAATGATGTATTTGTATGGCAATTTCCCGGCTGTTGATTCCACCGCCTGGCCGACTTCAATCGGCCCTTTCGACATGGCATCTTTCTCGATCTCAGAACCGCCTTTGCGCTTGATGGCCCCGGCCACACCGGAACCCATCCAGAGATGATTATTGGCGGCATTGACAATCGCCTCGGTATCGGCCTCGGTGATGTCACCCTCAACTACTTCGATTTTGATCGCCATTGATATCACCTCCCCAATCTTTTTTCGCCGCTATTTTCTTTTCATAAATAAAATTGAACCCATGACCGACCGCCCACCCGGACAATGTTCCCAGTGCCGCCCCCACCAGAATATCGGCCGGGTAATGCACCCCCACAAAAACGCGCGACAGCGCCACCACGATTGCCAGCGGGATCAAATATTTGGTCGTCGGCCGGGCAATCTCGCGAAACAGGTACGCCTGACCGAAAAGATTGGCGGCATGCGACGACGGCATCGAAAAACCGGAACCGCACCCGACCAGAAGATGCACCTCCATGTTCCAGCAGGGCCGTGGGCGCTCGAAAAGCGGCTTCAGAACCGCACTCGAGAGCTGATCGGTAATCGTCACGACTATCAGCGAAGCTATTATCGCCAGTCTGAGCCGCTTATCACCTTTCCACAGAATTACGCCCAGACACAGGCCGTAAAATATTTTGAGATGCAGATCAATTGTCACCAGCGGCATGAAAAAGTCAGTCACCGGATTGGCGATAGTCGTGTTGATAAAGAAGAAAACCGCCCGGTCAATTGAACCCAGCCAACAAATCAGGTCAAGCATAAGTCGGCCTCTTCTTTTTTAGAAAGTTCATCGCCTGCCTGTAATTCGGGATGCCGGTCCGACCTCCCGGTTTCGTGCACTTGATCGCCGCCACCGCCGATGCGAATCTCAGTCTCTCCGACAAACCCCACCCCTTCAACAAGCCGAAAATGTAGGCGCCATGATATGAGTCCCCGGCGCCGGTTGTATCCACCGTCTTTACTTTGTATGCCTTCTGGACCACAAAACCGGTTTCTTCACTGTAGCCGATGGACCCTTTTACTCCCGAAGTCACCACAATTGTCCCTAAACATATCTTTTTAAGTCTCTCGACTGCAGTTTTGGGCCGTTTTGCATCGGTAAACGGCAAAGCAAAATCCTCGGCCACCACCAGATGATTGGTCAGCGGAATCAATTCCGAAACATCATTACGCATCGATCCGACGTCAAATATAACCGGAATATTATTCATCCGCGCCCACCGGGCCAGTTTGAGACAGGCCGGCATATAGCGCCCATCAAGATGCACCGCCCGCGTCTTTGGCAGATTCTTATAATTAATGTCTTTAAAGTCTATGCTAATATTTAAATCGAGGACTATTGTCCTTCGTCCGCCGACTTTTTCTATCCATCCCGCCGCTATTGCGGTCGGCTTTCTTTTTTCTACCAGATAAGAAGTATCAACACCCTCTTTCTGCAACTCTTCTCTTACATATCTGCCGAAAACATCCTTTCCGATCGGCGCAATTATTCCCGGCTTCATTCCCAGCCTCGCCAGTGTCACCATCGCCGTCGGTATCGGCCCGCCGCCCTGTATGGTAGTGCCTTCGGCATCCACCTTGGCCCCCGGATTCGGGTACCGCCCGACCTGCATCAGCAGATCAACCGGGGCGATTCCCAGTCCCAGGCAATCAAGAACCTTGTTCAAATTTTATCCTTCCGGATGTACTATCAACCAGATTTTCCCTCAGTTTATCTATCAGCGATAACCTCAATTCGACCGTCAACCTGACGATGTCGGAAAAATCGGACTCGATTACCTTCGCCCCGAACTGGTGGATAATTCGCTCGACCAGGTTATAGTCGGAGAACTGCATTTTCATCGAAATACTTTCGGTTATATACTTTTCCACGACACCGGCGGCGTCAATTGCCCGGGCCGCCGCATCCGAGTATGCATGTGTCAGACCGCCCGTGCCGAGTTTTACGCCGCCGAAATAGCGCGTCACTATTACAATCAGGCTGGTCAGACTTTTGCCCTCGATCTGATCATAAATCGGCCGGCCGGCTGTGCCCGACGGCTCGCCGTCATCCGAATACCTGAATTTCATCTCTTTTCCAATGCCGACTCGATATGCGAAACAATTATGTGTGGCATCATAGTATTTCTTTCGAAAGTCCGCGATGATTTTTTCCGCATCCTCGACACTCTCGCACTCACGCGCCCGCCCGAAAAACTTCGATCCCTTAATTTTTATCTCGATTTCCGATGATGTCTTGATTGTAAAAAAACTGTCGGCTGTTTCCATAACAACTCTACACCAGCGACTTAAGGATTAGGTCGACACCGTCTTTCAAAAAGATCGGTATCGCACCCATTTTGACAATTTTCTCCACCCCGGAATTATCCCGCCCCGGAGCATCACAACCGTCGAGCAATATAAACATGATTTTGCCGAGTTGATGGCAAAAGGTAGCCGCGTCAATTGTCCCGCTCGAATCGGGCATGACCTCGCAAATTACCACGGCCTGTGATAAACCGACTATAAGACGGTTGCGAGCCATCAGCCGCCCCGTCGAAACGCCGCTGTCAGGCGGATATTCGGAAATCAACGCGCCATGTTTGGTGATCTCCTCCGAAATCTCGCTATGCTCTTCCGGGAAAATTTTGTTAACGCCGGAGCCAAGCACGGCATAGGTCCGGCCGCCGCCGCGAAGCGCCCCGATATGCGCCGAAACATCAATGCCCCGCGCCAGTCCGGATACCACCGAGACCGATTTTTTGGCAAACAGGACACCGAGATCGACCGCATATGTGACACCCTCGGCGGTAGCTTTATGTGAACCGACCATGGCCACTGTTTTCTCTCCCTGCGCCGGCAGCGTTCCGCGGTAAAATATTATGGGCGGCGGATCGTTCAATTCCTCCAGCATAGCCGGATGATCCGGATCAAAGGTAGTACTGTACCTGGTGTTTTTAGATTCCAGCGAATTAATAAAGGCTTCCGCTTCATCCAGATGCTGACTGCTCTCGAATATTTTCACCGAACGCTTGGCTCCCAAGCCTTCAATGGTCTCAAGTTCGCTGATCTCGGCATCGTGAATTGCCTCCGTATTCAAAAACCTGGCCAATAATGCCCGGAATATCCGCGGGCCGGCCTCGCCATACTCCCTCAAGGCCCAAATTCGGGCCGCCTGTGAATATTTCCCTATATCATTCATAAAAGGGAAGTTAAAACCTTGAAAATATATTGTCAATCAATATGCTGACACTTTTCCGAACACAAATATACTTGCATTGGCCATTTCGATATGTAATAATACCGTATCAGTGTAAATGATTACGGAAAAAAGGAGATGGATTATGCCTGCTGATGACGATGACAAGAAGATAATCATCGAAGCCATCAAAAACGCTTCATTTAAAGTATCCAATCTTGAGAAATTCTATAACTCCAGAGGAGAAGAAATTCCTGTCAAACCGGTCCTCTGGCTCTGCCGCTGCGGCGCTTCCAAAAATAAACCTTTCTGCGATGGCACCCACAAAAGCAGCGGATTCAGCGATGAAAAAACCGAACACCGTCTTAAAGACCGCTGGAGAGACTATTCCGGGCAAAAAATCATTGTTCATGACAACCGCTCCCTTTGCTCCCATTCCGGGGTCTGCACCCGCGGACTTTCGGCCGTTTTCAACACCGCGAAAAGACCATGGATTCATCCCGATGGCGCTCCGGCCAATGATGTCGCTGAGATTGTAAAAAAGTGCCCTTCGGGAGCCTTAAGCTACACCATCGACGGCGCCAGGTATCCCGAATCCGAGAGCGAAGCGGCGGTAATAATAAGCAAACATGGCCCGCTCAATGTTACCGGCGGCATCGAATTCAAGGATGAGCACGGCGAAAAACCGGCCTCGGTTGCCAGATATTCCCTTTGCCGCTGCGGCGCCTCGAAAAATAAGCCGTTTTGCGATGGCTCTCACCTGGAAGTTAAATTCCGTGACGAGAATAACTGACAAACCGGAGCAAAAACATTAAGCCATTTGAGGAGATTGCCGACTTATAGAGAAATTCATGGGATAATTTGTTGACAAATTTGGCCAAAATTGTATAATAATTATGAAAAATTCTTCAATTGTCCGCCTTATGCAGATACGAAATAAAGAAACTTGGCTGCTGATTATAATCTTCCTGGCTCTTTTTATGTCTGTTTTTGCGGGAAGTGACGCCTGGGCCAAGAAAAAAGTTGTCTGTGAATATTGCGGAGAAGGCATCAATGGGCAATATGTCCTGATCGACGGGCATTATTTTCATCCGGTCCATTTCAAATGCTCCAATTGCGGCACCCCCATCGGCCATACCACGTACCATAAAAAAGACGGTAAATATTTCTGCGAGAAATGCTTCGATAAGCTTTTCGCCCGGCGCTGCACTTTCTGCGGCGGTGTCATCGATCAGGGCGGAATTATCGTGGGTGGATTTAATTACCATGAAAAATGTTACAATGAAAATATCGCCAAACGTTGCGCCGTCTGCGGTGAAATCATATTTGATGATTTTTATTTGGATTATTGGGGCAATGCCTATCACAAAAAACATCTCGACAGCCTGCACCAGTGTCGATATTGCGGCCGGCTGATAAGTGATAAAACAACCAATGGCGGCCTTGTATATGATGATGGTCGTTATGTCTGCAACTTGTGCCGGCGTCAGGCCGTTAATGATCCTTCGACCGCTTTGATCCTGCTGGACACGGCCCTTATTTTTCTCAAAGCAGAGGGCATAGACATCAGGGCGGAAAATATAAACTTCCATCTGGTCAATCGTGACGACCTGATAAATATATCCGGTCAGGACATTGAAATGCAGGAAGGCTACACTATCTGCGACGAAACCAGTATCGGCTCGGATATCGTCGAACGCAGAATTGACATATACATTCTTGGCGGCAAACCACGGGAGCATTTTATCGGAGATGTCGCCCATGAGTTGATGCACTGCTGGTTATGCTCCAATGCCCCAAAAAACATCGCAAGCGCTCTGGCTGAAGGCAGCTGCAATTATGCCTCTTTTCTCGCCTTGAAGCACTTGAGTGAGCCGTACGCCGGATATATTATAAGTAATTTAAATATCAATAATGATCCCGATTACGGTGAAGGTTTCAGGCGGGTCAGGAAACTGGTCGAGAACAATGGCGTCGAATATTGGCTCTATCACCTGAAACAAAACAAAGATTTCCCCTCAGGATACTGATCCGGTCTGCGTCCGAAAATTCGGGATCTGCAAAGACCCCTTCATTTTTCATTAATTAAACCTGTTTTTTTATTGTCATCCTTCTACTAAATTGCTATAAATTTACTAATAACATTAAGGGAATATTGATGGATATAACTATAAATGACTGGCTGCTGCAAAACGGAGTAAGTGACTGGCTCGCCCATTATTTGAGTTGGGCCGGAGTTATCCTGGCGGTCGCGATTCTGTCCTTTATTTCAAACTATATCGCCAAAAAATTTCTGCTGGTCGGTATAACATATTTCGTTAAGAGATCCAAAACCAAATGGGATGACGCCCTTCTGCAGCGCAAAGTATTTACCCGCCTCTCGCATTTTGCACCCGCCCTGGTGATATATTTTACCGCCTACCTGTTTGGCCCCGCCAAAGATGTCATCCAGCGCATGGCCCAGGTTTACATGGCACTGGCCGGAATACTGGTAATAAATGCTTTTCTTAATGCCGTTGTCGATATCTACCAAAACTTCGCAGTATCAAAACAGAGACCGATTAAGGGATATGTCCAGGTGGCCCAGATTATTCTGTTCACATTTCTGGGTATTATTGCCATTTCAACTATAATGGACAAATCTCCCTGGCTATTACTGAGCGGTTTTGGAGCCATGACCGCCATCATTCTGCTGATCTTCAAGGATTCCATTCTCGGCCTGGTGGCCTCGATCCAACTCTCCGGCAACGACATGGTCCACCTGGGCGACTGGATCGAAATGCCCAAATATGGCGCTGATGGCGATGTTATCGATATCACCCTGACGACCGTCAAAGTGCAGAACTGGGACAAAACCATTACCACCATCCCGGCCTATTCATTGATTTCCGATTCATTTAAAAACTGGCGCGGCATGGCCGAATCGGGCGGTCGAAGAATTAAACGACCCATTTATATCGATATGAACAGCATTCTGTTTTGCACACCATCGATGCTTGACCGCTTCGGAAAATTCCAGTTGATATCGGAGTATGTCAAATCCCGGCGTCAGGAAATCGCCGAGTATAACAAACAGCATAATATCGATACTTCGGAATTGATCAACGGCCGCAATATGACCAATGTCGGGACTTTTCGCGCCTATATTGCCGCCTATTTACGAAACCACCCCAAAATTCATCAGGAAATGACTTTCCTTATCAGGCATCTGCCGCCCGGCCCCACCGGTTTGCCGATTGAAATATATGTTTTCAGCAACGATCAGGTTTGGGCCAATTACGAGGCCATTCAAGCCGATATTTTCGACCACATTCTGTCAGTGGTGCCGCTTTTTGATTTGCGCATCTTCCAAAACCCCACCGGCCATGACTTTAGGACTATAACTAATATGTAAAACCCTATCATATTTGACTGCAATATCTTTGTTGCCACCATTTCCCAAAGATTGACGAAATACAAGTATAATTGTGATAATTCCACAATTTATTTAGAGTAGTACATCAAGTTCCCAGAAATCAGGAATAGTCTATGCTTTTCATTGTACTATTGCCCTAAAAACGGGTATAGTTAGATTTGTTTTAATTATTATTTCCTTGACAAATATCTCGATTTTCTTTATTATTTAATCATAACATCGGCATCTTGAAATACTCAACTTGGAAAATCCGATATATTTTTATCTTTAGCTGTTGGTCTATTTTATTATAGGCAATCTCTTTAATACCAGAGTTCAACATTCATATCAAAGATAATCGGCTGCATCTTTCATCTGGAGGCAGCCAAAAATTGATTTACTTCCAACTAAAGGAGGATTTATGATGTCAAGCTCCGGCAAATCGAGAATTATTCTTATGGTGATTTTCGATTTAATGTTTATCATGCTCATGGTATGCCTGAGCGCAGGCATTTCGAATGCGGAAGCAATGTTTCCAAGCCCTGGTCCCGATAATAAGGTGGTCTTGCTTCCTGCCGAGCGAATCGAGCTCTCAACTGAAAAATCCATGACTGACTCAAGCGGCACTCGTGCCCCCTGTCATATTCAGCGTTTTTATGGTGATACCGAAACATTATATTACTGGCCCATGCCATACAATCCTTATGAAATAACCGAATATGCCGTCCGCTTTAACACATGTGATGCCGAAACGTTGAAGACCATAAGTTTTGCCGTTTTCGATCCGGAAGATGGCACTTTTGGCAACGATGACATCATTGTCAAGATATTTGGGGACAATGGCTTTGGCTTACCGGATTTATCGAATAATATTGGCAGCTTCACAATTCCCCCCGGTGTCTATAATGCATATCCGGCAATGACTTCGCTTGACGTTTCGGCATATGCTTTGGTCTTGTTGGGGAATTTCCATGTTAGCTTATCCTCGAGCGGCGCGAGCGGCGAATACGAGAGCATCCTGTCTGATGATGGTATGGTCGGATCCAAGCGATCCTCCATTCTTATGAACGGCCAATGGTACTCCGGTCAAGACATTATCCCGTATGATGTTAACTTTATCATTGAAGTTGAGATGTGCCTTTCATGTTACAAGAGCGCGGCCGCATCCGATTATATACAGACTTCTCCCAACGGTGAACCCCCTGTGCTCAGCACAAATAACATTCCATCGCACACGATGGCGTATAGGCTGCTGACCCTTGACAGCGTTTGGTTTAAGCATAACGGTGATGGGGTGGGAAAAAGTGAGGTTTTTGCCTATGGCTCGGTCGGGCCGTATGCCTTTGGCGGCACAGGATTTCCAAATTATGTACAAAATTGGCAGGAAGGTGATGTGCCTAATGACAGGCTAAAAATTAAAGAGGCGCGACGCCATGGTAAGAAAAAATGCGTAAGTGATTTTTGCACTAGCGACTTTCATGAGAAGTGCCATTATTATCCTATGGGGAAAAGAATTTATGAAGAACTGGCGCCGTCGGGATTTTTTGTAGGCGACGACGCTGACTTCACTGTTGATGTACATACTGCATTTAAAGATTATAATAAACCATCCAAAGAGTACATCGAGGCTGGCGCGGCACTAATCAAGGCCTTTCTCAAATGCTATGCCCTTTTTGCCGATATTGGCGGTGCATCTTTAGATGACTGCGCCAAGGCCATAACCGATGCAGCCGAGGCTTTTAAGAAACTGGATGAGGTGTCATATACTCATAAACCCAGAACAATCGGTAAGCATGAAGTTCTTATAGATATAACCAAAACATGCTGGGAATTTGCATTAGACTACACAATTGGCGGTCATGAGGCGCGCATAAAATATAGTTGGTATACTAAACAACTTACCAACAAAGGTAACAGTTATCCTGATAAACTTATTTCTCAGATTGGTGACTCTGTATCAATCGATGAGCTTTCTCACTACAGTTATGCCCGTATTAACGGCAACCAACTCAAATGCCGTACCTGGGTTAATGGGACCAGTTTGCTTAATGCCGATCCCTCCATTTGGGGTTCTCCCGGTACCAGGGAATTTATATTTGCCATTGATGGCGACATGAATCCGGCTACCGGATGCACTGAAGGGTATCCTTTATGCGGCGCTGATTGTATTATCTCCGTGCTTCAAAAATTGGAGAATAATAGCCTTGCCGTATATGATACAATTTATTGCTGGGATGAAACATGCTGTCCTTTGGGACCCCGCTGGGTGGCAAGCACTGAAAAGCCATATGACTTGTTTGTCGGCAATATGTGGGTCGAGATAAAAGCAAAACTGGAGGATGTCGGTGTTACCAGCTCGGATATGGCCTCATGGGTGGTGCTGAAAAAAAATGGAATCACCATGAGTACCGCTCCTGATGACGTGTGCAATAAACGTTTGCCGACTGAATATGTGCCGGATATCATCTGTCCATCGGTTGTCAATTCCTTTTATCTTCCGGATGATGACAGGTACCAGATCATTTTCGATGAACCTATGTTGATTCAACCATCCGATGTGACATTGATACCTTCAATCAACTTCACTGTTAGTTTTGATGAAACGGGAAGGATCCTCTACATCGATCCGGTTTCATTCTTCCCGGCTGGAATTTATGAGGTCCAACTCGCCGCTACTGTAACTGATCTGGCAACACCCGGAAACGGGCTCGATAATGATTTTGACGATGTCTGCGGTGATTCTTTCTTCGATATATTTTGCGTAGAGGACAAGGATTTTATCCCCAGTGATGCTTCGGGCAATTTCTGTGATTTATTTGGTTCCGGTGATCCAATTTATGTATCCGGCACAGGATTTCCATCGGGATCTTATTATTTGTATCTGGTTATGCCTGAAAATATCGAATTTGAGGGCTCGAAATTTATCGATCAATCTACTGATGGAAAAAACCCGGCTTCAGGACCAAGTTTGACTGGTTTCAATATCGGCTCGGCCCTTCGCGATGATGAGTACTGCGCCGTCGCGGATTTAAACTCTGATGGTATTTATCAGTATTCGGATCGTGTTGTAGGACTCTGTGATATAGGATTCTTAGTCGGAGACCCTTGCGAGAACACTCTTAACTGTATGGTTTTCTGGCTGCCATTCGATGAGGCCCAGGATGCCGAAGCATCTGTTGATATTATGGAAGCAAATAACGCCATCCATCATGGGACCCCTACGGCAGTTTCCGGAGAGGTAAGAGGCGCCTTAAGTTTTGATGGTATTGATGATTATGTCGAGGTGCCGGATGATGAACTGCTGGATATAACCGAGTTATTGGATGAGACGGGAGATTTTTCGATTGATTTTTGGATAATGACCACTGATGCTACCGGGGTGAGTGTCCTCCTGGACAAGAGAGAAAGTTTTCCCAATATACGGGGTTATTCCTTGTATCTTTATAATGGTAGTCTCGGCTGTCAGATGGCAGATGGAGTCGGAACTCCAGCCTATACCAACTTTACATCAAGTGCTTCTGTCGCCACCGGGTTTTGGACACATGCTGCAGTGACTGTTGATAGGGATAAGGTTGATGGCGGAAAGTTCTATGTCAATGGCGCCCTCGCTTATACTTTCAACCCGACCTCTGAAAATGGTTCATTGGAAAACGATGCGCCGTTAAGAATCGGTTGTGAGTCCTTCTCTCTTGTTGATTTCTTTTCGGGTAATCTTGACGAACTATCGCTTTATGCATGCGTGCTCACTCCCGAAGAGGTCAATGCTATATACACGGTCGGCAGTCTTGGCAAATGTTGTAATGACTCTACCGTTGATCTTTGTAGTTGCTTCGTGGCTGGCAGTTGCGGGTCTGTATGCGACTGCAGGCCGGGCGAAGCAAGAAATGACTCTCTTTACAACATACTTGATATTACTTACCTAATAAGCTATTTGTACAAAGGAGGCTTACAACCCGCCCCATATTTGATATGTTCTGGCGATGCCAACTGTAATTGCGTTGTGAACATTCTTGATATTACCTTCCTGATCAACTACATATACAGGAGCGGTCTCCCCCCCTGCACCTGCGAAAATTGGCTTAACAACTGTGGAGCTCCTTTGCATAAATAGACCATTTAATTCCTTATGCCACTAAAAAAAGGGCCCGTCAACAACGGGCCTTTTTTAATTGTCTCCGATATAATCATCGCTCTGAGGGCGATTTTGCTCAGGAAAGACTGCCAAAATGTTGCAAATCAAAGACATTCATGTGGACAACCTGTTGAAATGTTGTGTCATTGTTGAAAAATCCCTGTGGATAAGTCGATTTTGGGGCCTGTGAGCTGTTTTTCTTATGATGGCTAGGCCAATATGGAAAAATTGAGAGAATCTATGGTCGGTTATTCATCAACTTGCAGAGCGGCCAGGAAGGCTTCCTGGGGAATTTCTACCCGCCCAATCTGTTTGAGACGTTTCTTGCCCTCTTTTTGACGCTCAAGCAGCTTCCTTTTTCGGGTAATATCGCCCCCATAGCATTTGGCCGTGACATTTTTTCGCAGCGGCTTGACCGTCGCCCGGGCAATAATCCGGGACCCGATCGCCGCCTGAATAATTACCTCAAATAGCTGCCGCGGAATAAGTTTACGCAGTTTCTCAGTCAGGTTTACACCGTACTTATAGGCCTTTTGCCGATGAATGATGACCGAAAGCGCATCCACCGGCTCCGCATTAATCAAAATATCAAGTTTGACCAAATCCGATCGCTGATAAAACGGCAACCCGTAATCAAGCGAGGCGTAGCCTCTTGAAATCGACTTCAACTTATCATAAAAGTCAAAAATAATCTCCGAAAGCGGAAAAGAATAGCTCAAAACAGCCCTTGTCGAGGTCGGATACTCGGTATTTTGATAGATTCCGCGCCGTTCGGTGGCCAGCCTCATGACCGATCCGAGTGATTCCGGCAGGGTAATTATCTGCGCATTCACATAAGGTTCCTCGACATGATCGATCTGCCCCGGTTCCGGCATGTCGGACGGCGAGTCCACCACCACCTTCTCGCCCGTAACGGTAAGCGCAAAATACTCCACATTGGGGACAGTGTTGATAATTGTCTGGTCGTATTCCCGGGACAGCCGCTCGGTGACAATTTCCATGTGCAACATCCCCAGAAAACCGCAGCGAAAACCGAAACCAAGGGCCGTTGATGTTTCCGGTGTGAAAGCCAGTGAAGCATCGTTCAACTTGAGTTTTTCAAGCGCATCCCGCAGTTCGGTGTAATTTTCGGCAATAGCCGGAAAAAGCCCCGAAAAAACCATCGGTTTGACCGCCACAAAACCGGGCAGCGGCTCCGAAACGCCCCCCTTGGCCAGAGTGATGGTATCACCCACCCGCGTATCCGACACATCCTTCACTCCGGCATATATATAACCGACTTCCCCGGTTTGGAGATGAGGCAGCGGAATATTCGTCAGTCGCCGGCAGCCGACTTCATCCACCTCGAACTGCTTCCCGTGCGAGAAAAACTTAATCAGATCATCTTTGGACACCGAACCGTCCACCACCTTCACATAAGCGGCCGCGCCGCGATAGGCATCATAAGCCGAATCGAAAACCAGCGCCTTAAGCGGTTTGCCGGGATTTCCCACCGGCGACGGTATCCGCTCGACAATCGCTTCAAAAAGTTTATCAACACCCTGGCCGGTCTTGGCCGAAACATGAATAATCTCTTCTTCTTTACAGCCGATCAGGTCAATTATCTGGGCCGCCACCTCTTTGGGCTGGGCCGCCGGAAGATCGATTTTGTTAAGCACCGGAATTATTTCCAGGTTATTTTCAATGGCCAGAAACAGGTTCGATACCGTCTGCGCTTCCACTCCCTGAGCGGCATCGACCACCAGCAAAACCCCCTCGCAGGCCGAAAGGGCACGGCTGACTTCATAGGTGAAATCGACATGGCCCGGAGTATCGATCAGGTTAAACTGATAAATCTTCCCGTTTTTTGCTTTATAAGCCAGCCGGATCGCGTGCGCCTTGATGGTAATACCGCGCTCGCGTTCCAGGTCCATATCATCAAGCACCTGCGACCGCATCTGCCGATCCGAGATCGTCTTCGTCATTTCGAGCAGACGGTCGGCCAGAGTCGATTTGCCATGATCGATATGGGCAATAATCGAAAAATTTCTTATCAGTTTCTGTTCTTCCATATCTTCCTTCAAGCGGATGCAGAAAATACGCTTAACAAAGCCTTTTGTCAATCGTTCATCGCGGTTATTTATCCCCGTTTATTGCTTGACTTTCTTTTTCACAGGAATATATTTCTCAACGAAATCAGGGAAGATTATGGTGGAAATAAATAAGAAGAAACGGGCCTTTTACGAGGCATACTCAATCGGGTTGGGAAAACTGGGCCTTAAACTGGGCCTGACCCCCAACATTCTTACCGCAATCTCCTTCATCTGCGCGGTGATATCGGGAATTTACTTCTGGAAAGGGGAAATCTGGTGGGGCATTATCTGGATGATCCTCAATTCCTTTACCGATATGCTCGACGGCTCCACTGCCCGCGCCGGAAATTTGGGCACCGTCTTTGGCGGTATTCTTGATCACGTCTCCGACCGCTACGGCGAATTCCTGATTCTGGCCGGCATCACCATGTCAAAACTGGTTCATCCCGGATGGGGGCTGTTTGCCCTGTTCGGCATGATTATCGCCAGTTACACCCGTGCCGCCGCCGAATCGATCGGCAAAATGGATAACTGCGCCGTCGGTATCATGGGCCGCCTGGAGAAATTCCTCGTCCTTATCATCGGCGCCATGCTGCAAAGATATTTTCCTGGCTATCGGCCGCTCGAGATCGCGCTCATCATTGTCGGAACAACTTCATATATCACCTCCGTTCAGCGGCTGGTCTATGCCAAGAAAGTGCTGAAGGACAAAAAATCGGTGTAAAGTCATGATTACTGCCATCGGCAATCCTGTTTATGATTATATAAAGACCCAGAAAATCGAAACCGAGGGCCGCGTCCTGTCCGGATGCAGCACCAATGCCGCGCTGGCTCTTTCCCGGCTTGGCGAAAAAACGCGGCTGATCGGCGCTATCGGTGATGATTTCAAGGATGATTTCGTCGGTCAGTTGGACCAGCTCGACATCGAATCGGTCATTGTCGATTCGAAAGAATCGGGCGGCTTTTCGCTGATCTATTACGATAATTTCGGCAACCGCACTTTGGACCTTCTCGGTCGCGCTTCCGATATCGGCCATATCGACCCGAAGCTGTACAAAGACTCCAAAGCCGTCCTGATCGGGCCGATACTCGGCGAAGTTTCTTTCGATGAAATCAAAACCATCCGCAAAAATTTCGACGGTTATTTCTTCTGTGATCCGCAGGGGCTATTGCGCAATGCCGATGAAGACAAACGGATTTATCATGAAAAAGTTGACGGGATCGAAGATGTCCTCGGTCAGTTCACCGTCGTTAAACCGAACGAACTCGAAGGCAAGGTGCTGACCGGCATCGACTGCCGCGTGGATCCCTATAAAGCGGCCGGGATGATCAAGAGCTGGGGGCCGGAAATAGTCATCGTCACCCTGGCCGAACTCGGCTCGGTAATTTTTGACGGCCATAAATTCATCGAGATCCCCCCCTATCAAATAAATTTGCTCGACTCGACCGGCGCCGGCGACACGTACATGGCCGGGTTCACGTTCGAGTACCTCCGCACCGGCGATCTGCGTCAGGCGGGATGTTTTGCATCATGCGTTTCGTCGATTATGATCGAGCAGGTCGGCCCCGATTTTGTGATGACCGAAGCCGAAGTGCGCCGCCGCCAGAAAACGCTGCTCGAAAAAACCGATTTCACCGTCGCCCTGTCCCGGTAGAAACAACAGAGATTGCCAATTCAATAATATAATAGCAATGTGACGGCCGCGTCGCTTAGCCTCGCCACATTAATGTCGTGTCAGGTCTTGTCGAAGACCCTGAATTCATGAAGGGATTTCCGGATGCTAATCGGGGAATTGTGACCTGACACATGTATTTATTCTGTGGGCGACCCACCGCGGCGAATCCACGCCTGTCTCCTGATTACATATGCTAATGCGTAGCAAATCACCATCAAATTATTATCGTTTTTGCAGTGTTTTTTGCGAAAATTTTCTTGTACTAGATACCATCTCATTTGCTTACACGGAATTGGGTTCGTTTTCCCATTTTTAAAGTTTCGACTTCATTTTGTTAGTAAAATTGGGCGCAATGGCGCCTTTTGGCCTTGGGCTTGCCGATGAGAAGCTGAATGCCTGGGGAAATTGATGGATTCAGCGTAGGGACAGGGCAGTGCCCTGTCCGCGTTTGATGAGAACGGACAGGACGGTGTCCTGTCCCTACGGCATAAATACCATCAAAAGGCGGATCGTTATCAACCCCACGCATAGCCTCAGCAACCCATATTTTTAACGCACTCATAGCCATAACAGAAGAAACACTCCTCTATAATACCCCCCGGACGGAATTACCATCAATTTGATGTGGTTTTTGCAGTGGTGCCCCGCAGCTTGCCGCAGGTCCTGAAGAAGGAAGGGCTGTGGGTTTGTCTGCCCCAACTTTCCCCTTGCCATTTCCTCAAAACCGTTTATCTTGCCTGAGTGGATAACCACATCATTGAATGACAGCCCGGGTAGGTCAGGAGCCTTGTCCGGAGCCCGAAGGGCGACGGATTTCGAGCGAAGCGAGAAAGCTCCTGACAATGCTGTCCGACATCTCGGCAAAAGTCCACAAATGATAAATATTGGAATAATGGTAGGTCGGTGTTCCGAGCGCATGAGCCCAGCGAATAAGCAAAATATGCAATATTTTGCCAATATTAATTGACTTTAATATTCGACAGTTGGTGCATTCGTAACTTGGCAAGACACGCAATAGAATCGTTTGATCGAGATATGGAACAAAATTCGACTAATAAGGTATATTTCTCTAGGGCAGTAAAAGAAATTGACATCATATTATATATATTATAGCTTGATATTTTACGAAATACGATTGATTAATTGGGTTTATGAATAGGAGCATGAATGGCTAAGGAATTAAAAAATAAGCCATTGGTTGAGGCAATATTAGAAATACGATGGGCTCTACAGAAGAGTGAGCATGGTTGGGATACTGACCCTTATTATAAGATTTTACTGGGTAGACTTTATGATAGAATTATAAAGGAATATCCGGCGGATGAGCAGCTTCAAACCGCAAATATTCCTGAAGAAATATTGGGTAGGGCAGTCCTACATCGTTTTAGAGTAAATCATAATAGTTGGCCGTTGATTCAAATAGGTCCTGGCGTTATGACTCTAAATTCCACAGCTGATTACTCATGGAGTGATTTCTATACAAGAGCGGCGGATGCAGTTTCTATACTTTATGATGCATATCCAAAACCATCGGAATTGTTTATTACAAATTTGATTCTACGCTATATAGATGCAGTTGAATTTAATTACACTGAACATAATGCATTTCAATATATAAGGAAATATTTAAAAGTTAATTTTGAATTGCCACCAAACCTTTTTGAATCAGGCATTGAGAGTCGGCCTGATACGTTTAGTTTGCACACATCACACAAATGCAGTAATCCTGCCGGAATGGTAACCATGCGCTTTGCCTCAGGAAATAGGGATGACTCCCCTGCAATAGTATGGGAGACAATAATGGAATCAGCAGGAAAGGATATACCGAAAATGCCTGATTCTTTTAAAGATTGGATCAGATCGGCACATGTAATAACAAGCGGATGGTTTTTTAAACTAATAGAAGGGGATTTGGAGGGGAGATTTTCAGGTGAGTGACTCATGCACTGTTGAAACAGGTGTTCGTGCGATTGATACGGACGATTCTGCTACCGGTCATTGGATACAAGATTCAACATCTCGTCCATGGCGGTTAAGGAAAATCCCGAGTAAGGTAAGATTTACACCCATTGTCATTTCATTTCTTTCTGCACCTGCCACTGCAATTAATGATATCTGGTATTATGAAAATAAAAACAAATCCGCCGTTGTAACAGTACAGTCTTTCGAAGAACGGTTGGGTCAGCTATTATCTTGGTGTGACGCGTTGGCAATTGCGGGCCGCGTCCTTAAAAGGGCTGAGAGTGAACGGATAGATTTTATTTTTCAAGAGGCATTGCGCGGTATACAGTGGGAGGATGACAATTGATTTACGAATTTCCCGATTTATCAGAACCATTGCGCCAAGGTGATATATTTATTAGGTTACCGCGAATTGAAATTTCATTAAAGGAAATTCTGCTTGCTGAAGAATTTGGTCCACGACTCATTAGTTGGGATAAAATAGCTAGTACTAGTGAACCAATTAGCTTAATCTTGCAAGTAAGACCAGTTATTGGTATTGTTGCGTCTCAAGACTGTGATGCCCGCAGAAGCAGAGATATTACACTATGCGAAATAAGAGATTTTAAACAAGTCGAGGGCAAATGCAAGGATACATCTTCATCAAAAAGCTGGAAGACCATTATCACTCAACATGCACGAATAAATCAGAAGTGGTTTTATTTGCCGCCAGATGAAAAGGCTGGGCTATTGGATAAAATGGCGGTAGATTTCATGGTAACTTTGCGGATACCACGAGAAGACCTTGAGGCTATGAGGTCATTAAGGAAGGCCCGTCTTAATAAAATAGCACGAGATCATTTTCGCGAGCGAATATCAGAATTCTTTAGGCGATATTCTTACAATGAATGGTACGCTTTGAATAAAGAGGAGTTGAATGCCTATTTATCAGAATATCCAGACACTACTCCTTATGAATGGCAAAAAAGGGAATCCAATTAATTAGCCGACATTGATCACATTTTCTGCTATAGCCCGAGTAGGTCGAAACTCATGTCGAAGACCCTGAGCCCTGTCAAGAGAGCGGGGCGAAGGGCGGTTTCAACATCTTTTTATTTCGATTTTCATCAATCAATCGTCAAAACCTCCTTCGCTTCGCAAAGGATCTCAGGCACCCTATACTATTCAGGATCATAATCCTTGTGATCGGTCGGTCCTCAGACCGACCGCGGCGGGTTTGAGAACCCGCCGATCACTTTATTCCATGATTTGCTTTTGATTTCATTCCCTTACAAAAACACCACCACTTTGATGGTAAATGGGTCATCGGGGGGTATTATAGAGGGAACATTATATAATTATGGCTATGAATGTGTCAAAAATGTGGGTTGTGGATTTCTTGAAGGCGAAGAGAATAGGCAGGATCACTCATTCCGCCAAAGACGGAATATCGGATCCTTCCCTTGTATCTTATTCTCAAAGGAATTGATATATTAAAGCGGACCGGGATGAAACTGTTCCTTCCCTCAGGTTTTTAAGCCT
>PGXB01000050.1 GCA_002838945.1 candidate division Zixibacteria bacterium HGW-Zixibacteria-1 | reverse complement strand
CCCCAAATAAATTTGGCGCGGCCACCCTTTGCTGGTCGCAGTTTTCCATAAAGTAACCTTTATCGTCGTTGCGAGGAGCAAAGCCGAGCCAGCGGGCGAGGATGAGCGACGTGGCAATCTCGCCGCACTTGGCCATAAATATGGCCTTTTTGCATAAAGCGACGTGATTGCCGCGCTTCGATTTGCGCCAGCGGCGCATCTCTCCGCTCGCAACGACGTGTAAGGACATATTTTCAACGACATCCTCCTATAATACCGCCTCGGGTCGAATTACCATCGAATTGATGTCGTTTTTGCCTGATGGCCGGCCATATTTCCCCTTGCGCAATTCAAAAAAAGGCATTAAGCTATATCAGTTTGTCGGTGATAAATAATAAATCCGGTCGCTATTGCTAAAAATATTGATACCTGATGGAATATATCAAATATTGAAACTGCACAAATATTATGTTTATGTAAACACAATATGAGGAGACAAATAATGATTACCTATTATAATACTTTTAAACAACGAAGATTGGATTTTAATAAATCTATTGAGAGTGAAGGCAATTCTGTATTGGAAATGCATGAAGATTTTATAATATTGCAATTTGATATTCGAGAAGCACTGGTTCAATTTAATAATGCCGACTCCGACTTGATTGACGCGATTTTATTTATTCTGGACATGCAAATCGAAGATAACGCTAGCGTATCGATATTATGTAGAGACGGATTCTTCTCAAGTTCCACTTCTCTGCTCCGGCGAATAGAACTATCTGTGGCAAAAATTGTATATTTTTTTGATTTTCCAGAACGCATTCGAAATTATCGAAACGGAACCAAATATCCGGATAAAGAAATTCTACAAAATCTATATAATTCTGAAATATACAAAGATAAAGAAGCATATGCAGAAATGTGTAAATCGACTCATTTAAATTACGAATGGGCATTTTATGCCAAATACTGTAATATTCTTTCTCCAATCGATGTGACCGCAAAATTGCTAATAGAATCTCTGTTAATGACATCATGCCTATATATAATATTAACTGCTAGAAAATTTGTGATTGAACACAACCAAAATAATATTAAACTAAATGATATCATTTTAGATCAAATAAACGTTTGTGGTAACCGATACGGAGGATTATTAAAGGATTTTAAAACTAGATTAGACGCTCTGGACTTCTCAAGATGAAATAAGTTTGTGTTTGACCGGTTCTCAAACCCGACGCGGTCGGTCTTCTTCCGGACCGACCGATCACAAGCATGGGTAGATCCAAATTACCACCAAATTGCTATCATTTTTGTTTAATCGCCGGCCAAATATTTTTCTTGACAAAACAACTAAGTTTGTCCATATTAAAATATAATTCGAATCGGAGGGTCATCATGGTAAAATCATTTTTGATCTTTATTGTCAGCGGTCTTTTATTAATTTCTTCTGTATCTTCGTCGGCGATGACAATTCGGGCCCTAGCCGAGCCATCACTGGACAATATCACAGTCGCGGCCGGGTCGTATGTCCAGATTAGTATTTTGATGAACAATAATGATGGCTTCAATCGTACCGGACTGCAAATGCCATTTGTGTTTTACAGCCCCGACCAAAGCATTACCGATGTCACACATCTCCCAATTCCGGGCGGAAATGGATGGACTCAATCCGTACAATTTCTAAATGGATTTGAAGAATGGTGGCCATTAATGCTTGAGGTGACTACATTCTTTTATGGTAACCACAGCGTTTTAGGCGTTCTTCCGGACACCTTCGCCATTACCTGTTCCGGGATGTCCGGCTGGCCTTCAGGGCTTGGTGAACAGCCTTATATAAGGTTTCATTTTGATATCGAACAGGAAGGGACATTTTGTATTGATTCTTGTGAAGTCCTAAACCAGATGATGGGTGGAGTCCGTCGCTGGCTGTTTGAAGACCCTGTCCCCTCATTCAACGGGCCCTATTGCTGGAATATCGAGATTGTCGATGATTATGTTTGCGGTGATGTCAATCATGATGGCAATGTCAATTTACTGGATGTGACATATCTGATAAAGTATCTTTATCGCGGTGGCTTAATGCCATACCCGTTTGATGCTGGCGATGTCAATTCCAGCGATTCAATCGAAATCCTGGACATCGCCTTTATGGTAAATTATCTTTATAAGGGCGGTCCGGGGTTACATTGTATTCATTAGTTATAATTTAGAATTCCAATATTTTTTGTAGAGGCGGGGTTTAATCCCGCCTTTCTTTATTTCATTGCGCGACAAATATCCACAGGCCTCCTGAGCCGCGCAAGCCCTGAGCTTCGAAGGGAAGGATCTGCCCGCAGTCTTAGTAAGTCATAGATTGTCGGGTTCCGAATTTATCCCCGGACGAATGATAAAACCAACCTTTAATTCTGCCAAATGGCACTGCGTGGCCCGGAGCTCCGCTCCGGGTTTCTTAAAAACAGATTCCCGTACAAAAAAACCACCATTTTGATGGTAAATGGGCCTCAGGGGGGTCTTATAGAGGAGCTATTTTATAACAATGACTATGCGTGCGTCAAAAATACGGACTGTCCATACTTTCTTGGGGAAGACTATTTTTCTTCGCCGGGGAATAAGTTCTGAAATATTTTAAAAAAGCAAAAACAAACCCAATTCCGCGTAACCGTATGACAAAATATTTAGTACAAGGAATTTTACTTAAAAAACGCAGCAAAAATGATGGTACTTTGATGGTAATTTGTTACGTAAAACCAAACGCAATTAAATGATTTATATCGCCTTGGAGCGTTTGACCTTCTCGTAGCCCTCCTTGATAATCCGCACCACTTCGTCGGTGCTGTCTGTCATTGAGAAAATCGAAAGATCCTCTTTGGAAAGGGTCCCCGTTTTGATCGGGCTGGAAATAATCCAGTCGATCAGGCCGCCCCAGAATTCGGAACCAAACAGAACCACCGGGAAATGCATGACCTTGCGGGTTTGAATCAGGGTCAGCGATTCGAACAGCTCATCGAGCGTCCCGAATCCTCCCGGCATGATAACAAAGGCCGAAGCGTATTTGACAAACATTACTTTGCGGGCGAAGAAATATCTGAAATCGAGCGAGATATTCTGGTAGGGGTTGGCAACCTGCTCCGAGGGGATGTCGATATTCAGGCCGACCGATTTCGATTTGCCTTCCCAGGCGCCCAGATTGGCCGCTTCCATAATACTCGGCCCGCCGCCGGTGATAATGGCAAAGCCGGCATCGGACAGTTTCCGGGCAATCTCCCGGGCATAATTATAATACTTGGATTCTTTGGGAAGCGCCGATGAGCCGAAAATCGAAACGGCTGGGTGCAAGTAGCGCAGGGTGTCGTAACCCTCGACAAATTCCGACATTATCCTGAATATCGACCACAAATCGCGGTCGGTATGCAGTTTTTCGTCACCATTATTATTCCAATAATCTTTTTTTTCGGGCTTCATCGATTCCTCGCTTCTTTCAATTTCTTTGTCTGATTTCAATATATATCAAAATCGGCCAAATTTCGCTAATAGTATTCCCTTATTTAATTTCGGTCAAAATGACGCCGGCTATAACGATGATTCCTCCCAGCACAAATCCGCCGCTGATGGTTTCCGAGAGAACCACTGCCGCCACTGCCGAGGCAATAATCGGCTGTCCATTCTGGATAACCGCCACCCGCGAGGCTTCCATATATTTCAATACCCAGTACCACAGGAAATAGGCCAGAATCGACACGAACAGGACCAGATAACCGACCGAAACCCATCCGACCCACGTTACAGCGCTGTAATCGCTGTTAAGCGCCCGGTAGAGGCCATAGGGGGCGTAAACGATCGAACCATATACCAGAGCCAGCCCGATCACCCGGAAGGCGCCGTATTTGAGCGAGAGCGGTTTGACCAGAATTGTCGCCACCGCCCAGGCAATAACCGCGACCAGAACAATGGAATCACCCAGAAGATACTCGGTGCCGAACCGGGCCTTCCCTCCGGCCAGAATGATATAAACGCCGACCGCGGCGATCAGAATCCCGACCGTCCGGCGGACAGTAGCTTTTTCGCCGAGAAAAAATATGGCCAATACATAAATAAATATCGGCAAAGTGGCAAAAAGAAGGCTGGAATGGCCGGCCGAGGTCAGAGATTGACCAAACATAAATACCGCCTGGTTCAGGATGATGACCAGCAGCCCGATGATAAAAATCCGGATGTTGTCGCGGCGGGGTATCGGCTTGCGGCGGCGGAGAGTCAGAAGAATCGGTATCAGGATGATGGAAGTCAAAGTGAACCTGAAAAAGGCATAAGCCAGCGGGTCGATTTGATTCAGGCCGAGTTTGACCATCGGAAAGGCCAGCGCCGTTATGATCTGGTGGAAAACCAGGATGGCATATAGCAACCAGGTCGGCTTGCGGTCGGGGGCTATTTTGTCTGGAGAGCTCGTTTTCTGTTATTTCCTGTTATATTGTGCCTTAGCAACCCTGATTAAAGTAATCCTTTAATATAACCGCCGTCCACCTGGATGGTTGTGCCGTTAATATAGGCGGCCCTTTCCGAAGAAAGAAAGGCAATCAAAGCGGCCAGTTCTTCCGGTCGGCCCAGTCGTCCGGCCGGCACATTGGCCGCCCAGCCGGCATATATTTCTTTAATGGTCTTCCCGCTCGCTTTCGATTCAATCTCGGCCAGATGAACCAGCCGCTCGGTTTCGGTATAACCGGGGGCAACAGTATTAACCGTGAGGCCATGTTTGGCCAGGTCGTTCGAAATTGATTTGGCAAAACCGGTCAGCCCGGCCCGAAGCGTGTTCGAGATCAGGAGATTGTCGATCGGTTGTTTGACGGCCAGAGAGGTGATGTAAATAATTCTCCCCCATTTGCGGTCCATCATGCCGGGGACGACGGCGCGGGTGAGATTGATGGACGAATGAAGCGTCAGATCGGCCGCTTTCATCCAGGCTTCCTTATTGACTTCCAGAAATTTTCCGGCGGGGGGGCCGCCGGCGTTGGAAATCAGAATATCAACTTTGCCGAGTGCGGCTATGGCCTTTTGAGCGATTTCCTCGGCCATTCCCTTCAGGGAAATATCGCCCTCGATGGTCGGCGGGTTGTATCCGGTGGCCGCCTTTATTTTCTCGGCGGGTTGTATCCGGTGGCCGCCTTTATTTTCTCGGCGGCCTTCTCAAGATTGTCGAGGGAGCGGGAGTTGATGGCGACCCGGGCTCCTTCCTGTGCCAGAGCCATGGCGGCGGCAAAGCCGAGACCGGCCGATGCGCCCGTCACCAGGGCGGTTTTGTTTTTTAGTCCCAGATCCATATTACACCTTTACTTTGGCAAGTTCTTCAATCAGCGCCAGTCCGGCATAACAGCCACGGTGAAAGTCATTGACCGAGAATCTTTCATTGGGCGAATGAGCGTTGTCATCATTCTGTCCCCATCCGAGCAGGAGCGTGTCGACGCCCAGAACATTTTTGAAGGTCCCCACAATCGGAATCGAGCCGCCCTCCTTGGTGAATACCGGTTCGATGCCGAACCCGGTTTTAATGGCTCTGGCGGACGCTTCCAGCCAGGGGCCTTCGGTTGGTACGACCACGGCCGCGGCGCCGCCATGTTTATAAACTTCGCATTCGACATAGTCGGGGCAGACTTTTTTTACGAATTTCTCGAATTTGTCGCAGATATCATCGGCCTTTTGATTGGGCACCAGGCGCATGGTTATTTTGGCCAGCGCCCATGACGGAATAATCGTCTTGCCGCCCTCACCCTGGTAGCCGCCCATAATACCGTTGACATCCAAAGTCGGGCGAGCCCAGATTTGCTCATAAACCGAATATCCTTTTTCGCCATGGAGCCCCTTGCAGCCGACCTTTTTCAGATAATCCTTTTTGTCGAACGGCAGTTTGGCGAACTGCTTTCTCTCCCAGTCGCTGATCGGCATGACATCATCATAAAAGCCGTCCACCAGCACTTTGCCGTCATCATCATGCATGGCGGCAATTACCCTGGCCAGCACATTGACCGGATTCGGGACCGAACCGCCGAACCCCCCCGAGTGGAGATCCCGGTCGGGGCCGGTTATTTTAAGTTCAACCGAGGTGACGCCGCGCAGTCCATAGGTAACAGCCGGCTTGTCTTTATCGAACTGAGAGCCGTCGGAAACGACAATAATGTCGGCCTTGAGCATGTCCGCGTTTTCCTCCACGAACTTAGCCAGATTCTCCGCCCCGGATTCCTCTTCACCCTCTATCAGGAGCTTGATGTTTACCGGCAATTCGGTGCCGGTGGCATGATAGGCTTCGAGAGCTTTGAGATGAGTCAGGAGCTGGCCCTTATCATCGGTTGATCCCCGGGCGATAATGTAATCACCATCGATAATCGGGTTAAACGGCTCGGTCTTCCAGAGCCCCAGTGGCTCCGGCGGCTGAACATCATAGTGCCCGTAATAGAGTACTGTCAGCTTGTCGGGCGAACTGACTTTGCTGCCATAAACTACCGGATGACCGGCGGTGGGCATGATTTTCGATTCGATGCCGACTTTTTTATTCAGGTGATCGGCCAGCCACCGGGCGCAAGCAAGCACGTCTTTCTTGTTTTCACTTTTGGCTGAAACCGATGGAAATCTTAAAAATTCAAAGAGTTCGTTAATTCTTGTCTCTTTATTCTTGTCCAGAAAAGTTTTGGGATACATGTATTCCTCCGGAAATTAAATTTCACGTCAATCAGGCAATAGACATATTACGCATTTGCCCCGGCAAAATAGGCATAATCCATGTAAAAATCAACAGGATAACAGGTTGTCATGGAAAATCGCTTGCTTTTTGATGGAACAAATGTATACTTAGAATTTTATAACAATAATCGAGGTGAAAAGATAATGCGGAAATTGCTCTTTCTGATTCTTATATTTGCTCTGACGACAACAGGTTTGGCGGCCGGGCCGATTCTGACGACCAACATTGATACCATAGATCTTGGCATCGTTCCCCAAAATACCGAATTTAGTCGCGATATCGTTCTGCGGTCCACCGGCGATAAACCGGTCACGATATCGGAAGTCAACACTTTTTGCCCCTGTATCGAATTTCCGCTTGAAAATATGGTAATTCCTCCGGGAGACAGCACTATTGTCCATTTGAGATTCAAGGCCTCAACTTATGTGGGTCAAAAGGAATGGCGGCTGCATATTTATAGCAATGCCGAGAGCAAAGTGGTCAGGATCCGGCTTATGGCCTTTATTGTGGCCGACATTAGGATGCACAAACCGATTTATGTCTTCCCCTACTTCGTGAATGCTTCTCAATACGGTGGTGTCACCCTGAGGGAGTTTCCTTTTAATGTGATCAATAAAAGCGATGAGTATGTTCCGCTTAAGTTGATTTATGCCGATGAAAAATATTATACGCTCGATTTCCCGGCTTTTATTTCTCCAAACGATTCGGCCTTCGGCAAAGTAACTATAAATGAAAATGATATAGATAAGGAGTTTGACACTTATATCACGTTTGAATTTATTGATAATAAGTCGGAAAAGCATTTATATTCGATTCCGATAAAACGAAAGATATTTACGCCGATTAAATAGTCGAGAAAATATAAACTTGACAGATTAGCTTAATTGAATAAATTTGGTAATTATAGTAACTTACATATTCAGCGGCGCCGCAATACACCGCTCGGGATTTTTGGGAGGATCCTTATGAGATTTATATCGATTTTGTCCCTGTTGCTTGCGGTTGTAATATTGTTTTCCAATATTGCAATTGCCCAACCAAAACTTACTATTCCTGAAGCCGAATTCGACTTTGGATATGTCCCCCAGAATGCCCAGATAAGTCACATTTTCTGGCTGTTTTCGACCGGGACAGACAGTCTTAAGGTTATCAACATCCGCCCCGGCTGCGGATGCACCAAGGCTCCGCTTGAAAAGCAGGAGATTGCTGTCGGAGACAGCACCAGGTTGGAAGTAATATTCAAGACGCAAACATATCGCGGCCGTCAGACCAAACGCCCGTCGATCACGACCAATGAAGGTCCGGACACGAAAAATGTGAAAATCAGCGCCGATGTTATCACTAATCCCGATTCCACATATCCGGTTACGATTTACCCATACAAGTTTGATATCTCGCAATTCGGCGAAGCGGTGCGCAAATTACTCGAGTTCGAAATTGCTAATGTTTCCGATAAGGATCTTGACATTCAGTTGATCGATATGCCTTATAACATGTTTAAGCTGAAGATGCCCAAGCGGATCAAGGCCGGTTCCAGGGAAAAAGGCAAGATCGAATTAATGGACGAATATCTTTCCGAGGAATTCGAAAAATCGATTACGATTCAAGTTTCCGATGAGACTTCATCGCGATTTACCATTCCGATCAAGAGAGTTATTCGTATTCCGGGTAGTGATCTCAGCAAAAAAGACGGAAAATAATATTGATGCTTGGAATATTAAAAAAGCCCGATCGGAACCGACCGGGCTTTTTTTATTGTTGTGCGTCGCCGGATAAATTGCCGCCTTTGATGAAAATTTCCCATTCGGAATCGAATACTTCGCCGCTGGCGGTGGAATGAACCAGTTTGAAATCGCCGTAGCCCTCGACATCCTGAAAAACGAAAACAACGCCGCCTTTTTGCAGCTTATATGGTATTGGTGTGGAGTTTGAAAGCTATATCACGTTTAAATTCGTTGATAAGAAATCGGAAAAGCATTTATATTCGATTCCGATAAAACGTAAGATATTTACGCCGAAGAAATAGCGTTAAATATAAACTTGACAGATTGGCTTAATTTAATAAATTTGGTAATTATAGTAACTTACATATTCAGCGGCGCCGTAATACACCGCTTGGGAGTTTTTGGAGGATTCTTATGAGAATTATAACGATTTTGTCCCTGCTGCTTGCGGTTGTGATATTGTTTTCCAATATTGCAATTGCCCAGCCAAAACTTACTATTCCTGAAGCCGAGTTCGACTTTGGATATGTCCCCCAGAATGCCCAGATAAGTCATGTGTTCTGGCTGTTTTCGACCGGGACAGACAGTCTGAAGATTGTCAACGTCCGCCCTGGCTGAGGATGCACCAAGGCTCCGCTTGAAAGACAGGAGCTTGCTGTCGGTGACAGCACCAGGCTGGAAATTATTTTTAAGACGCAAACATATCGCGGCCGCCAGACCAAACGCCCGTCGATTACGTCAAACGAAGGTCCGGTCACGAAAAATGTGAAAATCAGCGCCGATGTTATTACTAATCCTGATTCCACTTATCCGGTCACAATTTATCCGTATAAGTTCGATGTTTCGCAATTCGGCGAAGCGGTGCGCAAATCCCTCGAATTCGAAATTGCCAATGTCTCCGATAAGGACCTTGACATTCAGTTGATCGATATGCCTGCCAACATGTTTAAGCTGAAAATGCCGAAACGGATCAAGGCCGGTTCCAGGGAAAAAGGCAAGATCGAACTGATGGACGAATATCTTTCCGAGGAGTTCGAAAAATCGATTACGATTCAGGTTTCCGATGAGACTTCATCGCGGTTTACCATTCCGGTCAAGCGAGTCATTCGTATTCCGGGAAGCGATCTCAGCAAGAAAGATGGTAAATAATATTGATGTTTGGAAAATTGAAAAGCCCGGTCGGTTCGACCGGGCTTTTTTTATTGTTGCCCGTCGCCGGGTAAATTGCCGCCTTTGACAAAAATATCCCATTCGGAATCGAAGACTTCGCCGCTGGCAGTGGAGTGAACCAGTTTGAAATCGCCATAGCCCTCGATATCCTGAAAAACAAAAACAACGCCGCCTTTTTGCAGGCTATAATATTTCCATATCTCATAAGCCCGGCCGTAGGCAGGAGTCAGTTCTTCCTGACGCTCATCCCAGTTGCCGTACTGCAGCAACACTCTTCCCCGGTCTCGCGACCATCCGTCACCCTGACCCGGAAGGCTGGAGAAGTACTTATTCGAATACAGGTAGCGAATATACAGATCATTCAAATATTCGTTCAATGCGGTTGTGGGATCGGGATCATGGTCCGCGAAATATTGATCAAGAAACCGCACCTTGCCGCCCTCATTCAAATCATTCAGGATGGCCATATCCTGGGGAGAAAGCAGATAGCGGGTGAGTCGGAGCTTTGTTTTCAACCCGATGCTGTCGTACGGGAAACGGTGTTCGTAAGCCAGGGGGCCGCCAGCGGCGCCCGGTTTGGGAAATTTTATAAAGGAACTCCTGGCCGTATCGACCTGTCCCGAACGGAAATCCTCCACCGCCATCTCCAGTGAGTATCGTCCGGGAGCAATGCTGGAAATATTCAGGACCGAACTGATGGCCGAAGATCCACCCGGTTTTGACTGCCAGAAATCCTTGAATTGATGATACATCATCCCCTTTTCATCCAGGATGCTGTATTGTACCAGGAAGGAATCCGGGGTTTCCGGGTCGAAAGAGAGATTATAAAGCTCGGCATAGACAAACAAACTGGTATCACTTTCCGAATATAATCCCATCGGGTTGGGAATAATCGAACGCCCGCTTTTCACCAAAACCGGATTCTCCCCTTTTTTCAGATCGCCCGCCCTGGAAATCTGATGCGCGAATTCGATACTGCTTAGCTTTATATGGTCGCGGACCGGCGGATCCACTTCGATGCGGTCATATAAAAAGGTCCCCTCATTCTTATTGACAACGTCGATAATCGTCAGCTTTCCGGAATACACACCGGGTTTGACCTCAAGCGTAAGCGTATTAAAGAGTCGCGAGTCGCTGTCGGCGGCATCCTCGGCGTCTTTGGCGCGGGTGAGGAAATAAATATTGGCGGAATCGACATTTTTGCCGTTAAGATCGGACAGCATGACCTCGGCAAAGACGGCGCCAATCAAAAAATCACCCAGACTGTCCTGAGGCATTAAGGTAAATTGATTACGATGCACCGCAAACGGAAATTCTATCAAAACCTTATCACCCAGTTCGGGGTCGGGATAAGCAAGAATCCCGGCCTGAATACTGATTGGTTTGGCCGACAGGGGAGCAAAAACGACGGAAAGAGAAAATATAATCGTGAAGAAGAACATCAAAGAGACAAGCAACTTTTTCATTTTTAATCCTGCTATTAATATCGACTTCAGGCTACCATGTCCTGCCGTCATACGGGTACAGCAGCCTGAAATCATTATCACCCCATTCATCAATAAATACAAATCTTCTGGGATCGCCATGACGGTAATAATACCATATCTGATAAGCTTTGGAATTTAATTCAAAGGGATAATCCTCGATTTGATCCGGCTCTCCATATTCGATATAGACCATACCGCGGTCGGTCCGCCATCCCGGTTTCTTCATAACCGAGAAATTACGATTGGCAAAATCGATTCTTCGGTAATATGCATTCTTGGTCTCGTTTTCCTTTGTCCCGGGCGATGGATCCTTGGAAAGCCAGAATTCATTCCACTTTTCAATCCGGTCCTCGGAATTTTCGGCCTTCTCCATTGTCTTAATGTCACCGGGATCGGCGATGTACCGAAGCTGCGACAGGGCCGTCTTGTAATCATTGATAATCATCGCTTCCGGCGACCAGTACAGATAAAATTCGGTTCTGGCCCGGTCGAAAACCTTGCCGCGGCGGTTTTTTAGAGCAATATCGATGTAATAATCACCCGATTCAATATTATCCAGGGAGACATGCCGCACTTCACGAATGGTGCCGTTAGGATCGCCAAAATCGGCTGTCATCGAATCAGTATACATCGTGTGAAATTTTCGGTCGAGAATTCTGGTTTCAATTTGCACGTTTTTGAGGTCGTCGGTACCGCGGTAGATCTCGATATAATACAGCAATCGGGCGTTTATATCGCCGCTCAACTGCCTGCTGACAGCCGGTATCACGGAGAGATTTCCTTTGGTAAAGACCGTATCGACAACAGCGGTATCAACCGCCTGAATCAACTCGATACCGGAAAGTTGAGGATTGCGGTTGTCATACCTGATCAATTCTGCCTTTAGGGTGCTTTTGGAACTTCCGCCGGAATTATTGTCGACCAGCCGGAACTCGATTTTATACTTTCCGGGTGGGAGACTTTTTTTAATCTGACTGATTCGAAAGTCGGCCGGTGACGTCGTCGCACTGTACGAGGACAGAGTAATGCTCTTTTCGGTACTGAAAGCGGTGACCTGCAGACCGTTATCGTCGTAAATAGTTCCGGTTATTTCGTAGGTGGCGCGGTAATTGTCCCCGTCGCGGACAAACTGCAGGCCGCTGGTAAATATTTTATAGTAAATTTCAAGGAGATTTAATTCCGGATCTGCACCCTTGAACTGGGCATAATCGACTTCAAATACTTTTCTTCCTGGGAAATTATCGGAACCATAGACGTTCTGCCCGAATGCTTCAGGCGGGCAGATAAATACGCCAATAGCGACCGAGAGCGCCAATATATAAGAAACAATTATTTTCATATCTCTGCTAAATTATACGTCTTTTGTTCCAATTTATAAAGACGTATAACCCATGGCAATATGTTTATTTTATTCGTATCGCAATGAATCGATTGGATCCATAATTGCGGCCCGGTAGGCAGGATACAGGCCGGCCACCAAGCCGACTGAGACCGCCACCAGAAACCCAAGCGACACATACAAGGGCGATACTCCAAATGGAAGCGGCGAGACCATTTTTATAAGTAAGGCGGTCAGAATGCCGAAAATTATACCCAGAATGCCGCCGGTCCCGGACAGGGTCATGGCCTCGATAAGAAACTGCCACAGGATATTCAGTCTTTTGGCGCCGATAGCCTTGCGCACCCCGATTTCGCGGGTCCGTTCGGTCACCGAAACAAGCATGATATTCATGACGCCGACACCGCCCACCATCAGACCGATCGATGAAATCACAATCATGGCGATATAAACATATTTGGAAATATTTCCATATATTTCCCGGATGTATTCCTGCCCGAAAACCACAAAGTCATTTTCGGCATTATAAGGAACATTTCTTGTCCGCCGTAAAGCGATAATGATCTCTTCCTTGGCTTCTTCCATTTTGTCCGGCGAAATAGCGCTTGCGACCAGGGTTAGAGCTTCGTCCGAAGGATAGAGTTTCATGAAAGTCTCCAGCGGAATAGCCACCTTATTGTTTTCACCATCATCAAACATATTATCCTGTTTTTCCCTGACGCCGACCACGGTGAACCTGACATTATTCAGCCTGATTTCCTTGCCGATTGGATCCTCATTGGGAAACAGGGCATCCTTGACGGTCGATCCCAGAACGCAATTATTGGCCCTGATGTCATTATCAAGTTTGGATATAAATCGGCCGCCCGTCAGAATAATATTGTGAACGCGCTGATATTCCGGCCAAACACCGACAATGGCCGGGCGATTGGCCTTCCGGCCCTTATATTTTACGACATTGCCCCCCATTGCCCAATAATGGTTTTCGGGCGAGACCGCGGCCACGGTCGGACAGCCCGCCTTGATGGCTTCCGCTTCCACAACGGTCATATATTTGCGATTGCGCTCTTCTTCGGTCAATTCGTCGTAATCGACTTCGGGGCCGAACCGGTCTATGAAAATAATATTATTGCCCAAATTGTCTATGGAACTCTGGACAGCGCTGTCAAGGCCGATAATCAATGAAGTCATGCCGATCACCGACCAGACCCCGATCAAAACACCCAGTATGGTCAATGATGACCGAAATTTATGGCCGATCAGGGCCGAAAAAGCCATTAAAATTCCTTCTTTAAGCTCAACCACGGTCATATCATGTATCCTTATTCATAACTTAAGGCTTTCACTGGCTGCATCCGGGCTGCCTTCATAGCCGGATAGATTCCAAAGAAGAGACCGATTCCCGAAGAAATACTCAGTCCCAATATTATCGATAACATCGACGGTGACATATCCATATTGATCAAGCCTACCAAAACGCTGCCGAGAAGCATGCCGAGGGCAATACCGATGACACCTCCTCCCATTGACAGAATAACCGATTCATAGAGGAACTGAAAAAGAATGTCTTTCTGTCTGGCCCCGATAGATTTTCTGATACCTATCTCGCGGGTTCTTTCGGTGACTGAAACCATCATAATATTCATAATAATGATACCGCCGACGACCAGGCTGATCGAAGTAATTCCAACCAGGCCGACCCTCATGAATTTGGTGATTTCCTTGAACTGGTTCATAATTGATTCCGCCGTCAGCATCGAAAAATCATCATCCTTGTCATAAGGAACATGGCGGTAGGCACGGAGGACAACGCGGGTCTGGTCCATGGCATTTTCCAGGACATCCATCGATCTGGCTTTGACATATATATGGAGATTGCGTCTGGGTGTTCCGAAATCCTTGACAAAGGTGTTGAAGGGAATAAAAACGACTTTGTCGGCGTCATGCCCGAAAGTGGCCCCCTGCTCCTTGGCAATGCCGATAATGTCGTATTTGATATTGCCTATTTTGATTCGCTTTCCAATGGGATCGCTGTTGGGGAAAAGCTGTTTTTGTATGGTTGTTCCGACAAATACGACATGCCGGCCGTCGTGATCCTCCTCACTCGAAAAGAATCTTCCCTGGTCCACTTCCTGCTCTACAATATCGATTATCGTGGAACTGGTGCCTCGTATATAGACATTGCGCAGCTTTTTGTCACGATACTTTATTTCCGAGGCAAAGGAATAAGCCTGAAGCGCGATTTTTTCACAATCCTTGCAGCCATCCACGATGGCATCGGCATACTCTATTTCCAGCGGCTTGCGTTTGATGGCTTCCAGGAAGGCATCCTCACTCATGATCATCCCCATCCGATCGACGATAAATGTGGTCGGCCCGAGCTTGTCGATTTCGGATTGGACCGATCCCATAAAACCCTCGATCGCGGAAATAATGGTAATAACCGAGGTCACCCCGATAATGACCCCGAGGAGTGTCAGGCCAGAGCGCAGCCGGTTGGCCCAGAGGGCGCCGACGGCCATTTTGAATATGTCCCAGTATATCATCATAGAACCCGCCGGAATCTAAGAGGCCTTCCGAACGATTTCTTCCTTTTCGATCTCACCGTCTCTTATATAAAATATGCGATCGGCGCACTGCGCGATTTCCATTTCGTGGGTCACGAGAATGATGGTATTGCCCTTGCGATGCAACTCGCCGAAAAGCTGCATGATTTCTTCGCCGGTCTTGGTGTCGATATTTCCGGTCGGTTCGTCGGCCAGGAGCAGCGACGGGTCATTGACCAGGGCACGGGCAATGGCCACACGCTGGCGCTGACCCCCGGACAGCTCGTTCGGCTGGTGCAACATGCGTTCTCCGAGGTTGACAATTTCCAGAGCGTGCCGCGCTTTTTGCAGTCTTTCATCGCGCGACCAGCCGCCGTAAATAAGCGGCAGTTCGACATTGTGCAGCGCCGTCGACCGCGGCATGAGATTGAACGTCTGGAAAACAAAGCCGATCTCGCGGTTGCGAATTTCGGCCAATTCGTCATCATGCATCTGGCTGACCCGTTTGCCATTTAAATAATACTCGCCCTGGCTGGGAGTGTCGAGACAGCCGATCAGATTCATGAGGGTCGACTTCCCCGAGCCCGACGGCCCCATGATAGCGATGTAATCACCTTTTTCGATCTTCATGGAAACTCCGCGCAGCGCATGCACCTGCACTTTGCCCATGTCATAGGTCTTCCAGAGATCATGAGTTTCTATAAGAGCCATCAGTTTTTCTCGCTTCCCTTTTCACTGGTCGCCTCGACGAACTCTCCATCCTTGATTACGCGGAGAGTCCGGTACGGACCGGTGATAATCATATCGCCCTTTGACAATCCGGAAATGATTTCAATATCCTTCTGGTCGGCGATGCCGGTGACCACCTCGACAAATTTTGCCTGCCCGTCTTTGGCGATAAAGACACCCTTGACTTCTTTCATATTCTTATCTTTTTTCTTGGGCTTATCGCCGCTGGCAGAATCGGGATTATTGGTCACTGCGGCATTGGCCCCCCCTTCATCGGTATTCACGGCGATTTCAGTGGTATCCCCGTTCAGGGCCTTTGCCAGGGAGTCGGCATCAAGGCTTCTCATGACAATCGCCCCATAGGGAACGGCCAGAATATCATCCCGGATATTGGTAATAATATCAACGGTGGCGGACATTCCGGGTTTAACCTCGGCATTTACTTCAGTCAAAAGCACCTTGACCTTGAAATTGGTCGACTGCTCGGTCGAGCCGGCCCCGGTAATGATGGCGGTATTGCCTATTTCAATAACTTCCCCTCTGAAAGTGGTATCGGGAAAAGCGTCCACCTCAATGTTGGCCCGCTGGCCCTTTTTGACCTTGACGATTTCGGTCTCATCGACATTGACTTCCACTTCAAAAGCAGACAGGTTGGAAATTACCATTAATATCTTGCCCTGGCTGTAAACAGTCTGCGGGGCGGCAATTTCACCGACTTCGGCGTCCAGATATGTAATCACGCCGTCCATCGGCGCCACGATGCGTGTTTTGCTGTGAAGATCCAGCTGTTTTTCTAATCTTGCCTGCGCCTGCTTGGCCGAGTTGACCATCGCTTCATAACTGTACTTGCTGCTCAAATATGAATACTCGGCGTTATTGAAGGCGGTTTCCGAAATGAGCTCTCTGGCAAAGAGCTCTTTCTGCCTGGCGAATTCTTCATCGGCCTGCTTATACAGCGATTTGTTGGCCTCGGTTCGTGCCATGGTTTCATCATATGAAAACCTGGCCTGGTCGACATCTTTTTGAAGCTGGAGCGTATCCATCAAAACCAGCGGGGTTCCCTTCTTGACCGTATCCCCTTCTTTGACCAGGACCGCCTTTATTTCGGCATTTACCTCCGAAGTGATATTCACTTTTGTTTTCGGCTGAATATAGCCGGAGGCGGAGACTTCTTCAGTAATATCCTTGACGTAAACTTCTTCGAGATTAACGCTGGTGGTCTTTTTACCGGAAGAAGTCAAATTCCAGATTATCACGGCAATTACTATGACGCCGATAGCGCCGAATAACAGTCTTTTTCTCCCTTTAGTCATAATGCTTATCCTCTATAAAGCCTTAACGATTATCGTACTCCCATGGCATTTTCAATCCGGGCGACAGCCAGGTTATAGTCAAAGTCCGCCTCGACCTTGTTGTTCTCGGCGGTAATCAGGCTGACCTGGGCATCGAGAAGTTCCAGGATAGTGGCCGCCCCCAGATTATATTTCTCCTGAATCAACGACATATCCTCTCTCGCGGCGGAAACATTTTCTTCGGCCACACCCAAAGCCTGATTGGCGCGCTGTATCTCCAGATACGCTTCCTTTATGCCCAGGGCGATATTATTCTGAGAATAGTAATATGCCGCTCTGGCGTTATTCAGCGATACTTTGGCCCGCGTGACATTACTCTTACGACTGAAACCGTCAAATATCGGAATATTCAGCGACGCACCAAAGGTCCACCGGCTGTCTTCGGAATTCAGTTCCGAGACCCGGCTCCAGCTTCCAGCCGACCAGCTTTTGCCCAAATCGAGCGAAAGGCTCGGTAAATACTGACCATAAGTCGACCGGACGTCGTTCTTCGAAGAAACCAATATTTGCTCTGCAGCCAGCAACCCCGGATGATTGGACATTCCGAGTTTAAGCGCCTCAAGCTCCGATCCGTCATATTTTCGCGGAGTCACCTGGTCGGAAAATTCAACCTCGGAATTGACATCGACCCCAATATAATACGCCAGAAGGGCCTTGGAGATTTTCACATTATTTTGCGCCGCAAGCAGTCCCAGCTTATCATTGCCGTATTGAACCTGGGCCTTGAGAACATCCGACTTGGAAGCCGACCCGACCTCATAGCGGGAATTAGCCAGCTTAAATTGCTCTTCTCCGCGCTTGACTGCTTCTTCGCTGATGGCCAGTTTATCCAGGGCTCTCAAATAATTATAATAGTATGTCTTCACATTAAGGATAAGATCCTGTTCGGATGCATCCGCAAGATGATTGTAATACTTCTTGTTGGCACGTGAAGCCAGATAGTTGAAAACATTTTGACCGCCGTCAAACAGGGTCAGCCGGGCTGATGCCCCGATGCCGTAACTTTTACTTATCCCGCCGCCCTCGATCTCTCTTGAAATAATCCCGAAAGTGTCCGGCGGAATCAACAGCGTGTCACCGACGGATCCCATGAAAAAGAAGCTGGCGTCGGTAGTGGTGTATTTGGGGGAATGAGTTTCACTCGAAGAAATGCCGGCGGAGACGCTTGGCAGGAAATTGCCAAAGGCGCTCCAGAGCGAACCATCGGCTGTTTTCACCTGATTGCGCGCACGAATCACGTCCTGATTTTTCTTGAGCGCAATCTCAATACAGTCCTCAAGCGTCAGCGTCTCGGCAAAAGATGACGTAGATATAAAGGCAATTAGGATTATAACCCCAAAATTGATTAGTAGTTTTCTTTTTTCCATAATCATCAATGACTCCAATTCATTAAATATAAAATAATGAGAAACTTCCGGCTGCAAAAATATTCACAACGGCCAAAACCAAAATTACGATTATCCATACGCTGAATAATACGTATGCAAACTTGGCGGGTTTCATTTTATATATTATACCCAATCCAATAGAGGCGGTAATTATTCGCCATATACTAAAGACATCGATTTGCTTAAAGAAGTAATACCAAAATGAACTATCTTCAACTGGTTTAAGGAGGCCCAGTCCTGTATACACGTAAGAAGTTCCCTTCGTCAGCGTCAATAAATCACGGACAATATCCCCTAATAGTCCTATTAATCCGGCATAAGCGACTACATTCATGACTATCCAGAAATTTGCTTTGCCGCCAAATGCAAAATTCCCCGTTACCAAACATATGACAGTTATCAAAACAAGAAGGACGAACAGAAATATTAAAATAAACAAAAAGGAGGTTATTTTAAATCCCTTTTCTTCCTCAAGTTGTTGCTGCATATCATTCATGACCTGTTCATATCTTTCCTGAGGCATTTGATCTTTATATTTTTCTATCTGAGCATAGATTATTTTGGCCCTATCTTGGATTAAAATTGGTTGAATGAAATATCCCAAGACATTAGCAAATAAAATCATTAGGATAAACGGAATCAACCACTCGGTTCTTTTTGTCAAAAATCCAAAGACCCCGGAGGGCTGATAAAACACTTTAAATATCTTAGCCAGAACCCCCGGGCTTTTCCCCTGGGGGCATTTCCGGCTGGGCCGCAAAAGTGTCCTGGTTTTCCATGTCCAAATCCCTTCTGCTAAGAATTCTTATAACAGTTTGACATATAATTTACCGGAAAGTTACAAAAATATTCAACGTAAACAATTGACTCGGGATTCAAAAGGGATAAAAAAACCGGCATATTTTTAATATGCCGGTTTTTTTTATAATATCTATTTTCTCTCGATTACGACATCGATTCCGGGAAAACCGAACGGATTGTTCGTGACCCGGCCGCTTACATTGAGCATACTGGTTGTCTGCACATGATTTGTCGAGGTGTCGCTGACAAGCTCATAGGGCGGAATATGCCAGCGAGTCGTGAATAAAAACAACGGGAAGTTGGTGTTCCGGTCAAAATCATCCGGTTCAAGCGTAATAAAAATGTCGCCGGTTTCGAAACGCGGCTGCGTGCTGTCGGCGAATATATAAGGTACGGCCCTGCCGCAAGGCAGATTTGTCAAAAAGTCCTCGCCCGGGAAATTGGGCACGCGCCGCTTTAACGAGTACGGATTACCGTCGTCATGTGTAGCAAAAGATTTAAATGATCCGGTCGATATAATGGCCCAATCATCAGGACGCTCGAAAATCTGATTAATGATAAAATCGGTCCACTGCGGCTTGGTCATTCGGCCAAGTTCATCGCAATCGGCCGGGAGATACGGCGAAATAATCCACCCTTTGTAATGCCACTTGGTTCCGGTCAGGTCGGGGACTTCTTCATAATTGGGCAGGAATCTGTCAATCTTGGCAATACGAGTGACTGTCGTGTAAGTCAAAGAATGAATATAATCGGTAAACGGCTCAATAATAAGATTTCTGGAAACTCCGGAACAAGGGTCGACCATAGGCACGGTGTCCGTTTTGGTCCCGATATTTACCGGACGCGCAACAAAATCAAAATCCAGGGTCGTATGAATGAAAGTATCAATGGCCAAGCTATCCGGGACATAGAATGAATCAATAACAGTATCAATGCAGACAATTGCCAGTGTATCCAGGGTGTTGGCCAACTCCAAAAGATTGGTGGTATCCAAAGTCCTCCACCTGTCATCGATCATATAATTGGGATCAAGCAAAACCTGGGGAGTAATGTCGCTGGAGTCGATACAAATCCCGGCATCTTCCTCATTACATATCCAGTATGTCGTGTCGAGTTCAAGCCGGCGAGGTTCCTTGGTGCTGGTCGACATGGTTACTCTTACGGTATCCGAAATGACGAGTGAATCATAGTTATAAAGAGCGAACCAGACACCGCTGGCATCGTATGACTCGGAATTTTTATCGGTGGGTGTTTCCAGTGAAAAACCGACCGTGCTGATTCCAAAATCGACGGGATAAACCATCTGTATCGGATTTACCGTCGGATCACCGATTGTATCCCTTAAAATAATGGCCCCCTGAACATCAGGCTGAGGATCCGGGTATGGTTCCACCGAAACCTCTAAAAATCTGTAGAATGAATTCAGGACATCATAGTCAACCGTCCAGAAAGAATCTATTTTATTGGAATTGCCGTCTAAAAAGCGATACAAGTAGCTGTCCCACTGAAACTTGCCAATCGAATAGGCCGTTCCGGCGGTGTCCTTAGCCCAAAATTCATATATGAAACCGGAAGGGGTGCTGGGAAGCTGAACCGGCGATAAATAAATTTTCGTCGCCGATACGGGAGCAACAACATCATCCGGCTGGTCACATCCGACAAAGAGAACAGATACTAAGATCATTAACGAAGTTAAGAATAAGCGAATCTGACGCCCGAGCATACGATTTATTCCTCCTCACAAGTGACTTTTATTTTTTTAATAAGCGATTATACCTCAAAGAATTGAGACTGTCAAGCCCTATTTATAAAAAAACCTCCTTGATTATTATCCTCCAAAATCTTAGCCCGATCATAATCTAAAGAATTGACGCTTATGGACGATAATTAGATTAAATAATTTATATTTATTTTATGGAGTCCAAGTTGAAGATCTGTCCGAATTGCCAGGCAGAAAACGCTTTCGATGGAGCGCAATTCTGCAAAAAGTGCGGCGCATCTTTGCAACAGCAGCAATATCAAACCGATGGGCAAGCCGCCATAGATGAAAAAGAAGATGAACTGGATTTTGTCGTCACGGAAACAAAGGGGCCTTCCTCCCCCAATTTCCTTGATCTTGCCCGCCCGGATGACAAGAAAGATGAAGATGAACGGATGGAGCGAGTCCATGAGGTCGAAAATCAGGAGCTGGAAATAGCCACTACCGCCGACCTGATCAATGACGGCGCTTTTGACCCTCTTCCCCCCATGCCGGAGCCCCCGCCGCCGCAAGCAAATGAATTCGACTTCGGCGACCTTTCCGGAGAAAAGCCGGAAAACCGAGAAGACGCTTTGCCGGCGAAGGAGAGCAAACCAGAAATACCGGCGGTCGACTGGAACACCGAAGTTCCGGCCGACAGTCATGAACTCAAACGACTGGCGGCAAAAAGTTTCAATTCAGATGCTGCCCCCCATGAAACCGATTATCACGAAACATCATCCTTCTCCGATGAGCAGGATGACGAGACGAGCCAGGAGTCCTCTCTGGTTGCCGGAACGGTCCGGCCCGCCCCGGATCCGACCAAGCCGGTCAGTATTCCCAAATCGGGTCAAAAAATACGTGGCGTTGCCTATTACAGAAAAAATATCATTCAGGTCGTCGGGAATCCATTTATGCATGACGGCGATGAGTTGACTATCAACAATAAACAATATCTCCTCCGAACCAAGACATTGGGCAGAAAAGCCGCGATCGGTATTTTTGCCGCGCTTGTGGCAATTATCCTGATTGTCGTAGCCCTGCAATTCACCAATTCTCCCTTGTCCGGCGACGGCTCCATGGTCGGCATGGTCCTGAATAAAAACGGGCAGCCCTTTCTTGAAGGTGCCAGGGTAACTCTTCTTCCTTTGAATAAAACTACCACAACCAATGCCCAGGGATTCTTCCGCTTCGATATGATTCCGACCGGGACATATGAAATAGTCTATGAGCTTGGAAACGAGTATATCGGGCGGGGGAATTCAACGATCACCGCCGGTCAGACCACTCTGATGACTTTCAATGACCTTGAGCCGATGGCCATGGCCGAAAAAAAAAACGTTGAATCGGCGGTGACCGGTTCGACAAAAGGCCAACCGGTAAAAAGTTCTTCTTCTAATAGCACCGCCTCTCAAAATACGGCCACTAATAAGTCCGGCTATGGTAAATTGAAACTCGAAGCCAATGTTGATGGAGCCCGTTTTGCACTGGACGGCAAAGTTCTGGGCGCCGGCAACAACACTTATTCAAAAATATCCTCAGGCAATCATACTGTTACGGTTGAAAAATCGGGCTACAGCAAATATACCGAGGTCGTCGATGTCAAGGCCGACAAGACCCTCACTATCAAAGCTGATCTCAACAGATTAAGTGATGATAATTCGGGACCACAACTTTCTGCCGCGGACTATCTTAACCTTGGGCGCGATGCCGCCGCAAAAAGCAAACTCGATCTAGCCCTGGAAGATTTCGATAAGGCCCTTGCATTGTCGCCCGGACTGGCCGATGCCTGGGTCGAACGGGGCAAAGTTTATGCTAATAAAGGCGAAGCCGCCAAAGCGGCTGGTGATTATATCCGCGCCGGCGAAATTTACCGAATGAGCAATCGGCTGACCCAGGCCGCCGATGCCTTTTCGATTGCGCTGGGCTATTCGCCCGACAATATAAACGCCATTACCGGGCGGGCCGGGGTTCGTCTCGACCAGGGCGACTTCCGCCCCAGCCTCAAGAATTATGAAACCGCCCTCGACATCGACAAGAAATTTTATCCGGCGCTCTATGGGGCCGGGGTCTGCCAATTCAAGTTGGGCGACAATAAGAAAGCCGATAAATTTTTCAAGAAAGCCTATGAAGTCAACAACTCCGATCCTTTTCTCTATCAGTACATGATGCTTAATTATCTGGCTCGGGATGATTTCGATAATATGAAAAAGATGTATGCCGAATTCAAAATGGTGGCCAACCCGGCCGAGCTGGCCGCGTTTAAGTCGTCCGGCCGTTTTGAACCGGTGTTGAGATTAATTGAGGAAGCAAACAGGTAAGAGGGAATGAGCCGTAAATTGAATTGCTGGGAATATCGAAACTGCGGCATGGAGCCGGGGGGCATTTTCTCTGAGATTCATGGCGCCTGTCCGGTGCCGCAAATGATGAAATTTGACGGCGCCAACGGCGGCCGCGGGGCCGGCCGTGCCTGTTGGATGGTAATGAACAAGGTGTCCGGAAAAGATCCCTTCATTTGCCGCCACAAACGGGAGTCATGTATCCATTGCGATTTCTACCGGAGAGTTCACAGCGAAGAAGAAACGATTGTCCTGACCGAACCGGTTGAAGAAGCGGAGGGAAATTACAAGTTTACCATTTATTAAAATAAGAAGAAACGGCATGCTATAACCTCCAAATAACATTGCCGGTTTTTTTACGGTGTCATTATCCGGATTTTTTTCATATATTGGGAATGATGACACCAAATTTTTTTGGAGGAAAAATGTCTTATTTCAATTTCATCAGGAAATCCGTCACCATATTTTCAATATTGGTTTTCTTCTTATTTGCGGGCGTGGCCGCCGCCCAGATTAATTACGGGATCCCTAATAAGATACCGGATATCGGGACCTTTATGAAAATCGGTTATACCGGAAATCCCGTTTTTTCATCGACCGGTGATATTTTATTCCTGTCCTCGATGACCGGCGTGGATCAGCTTTATATATTAAATGATAAAGGCTGGCCCTATCAATTGACCGTCTTTGATGACGGCATCAATGCCTTTGCCCTCTCCCCCGACGGCTCCCATACTATTGTCAACTCCTCGGCCGGTGGCTCGGAAGATTACCAGCTTTTCCTGGTCGATATCCGGTCCGGCGAGGTCAGCCAGGTCACCTTTGAGTCGAAAGTCCGCTTTGGCACGGTATTCTGGAAAGACGATAATAGCGGCATCTACTATCGCGCCAATCTGGAAAATTCGCGCGATTTTATGCTGTATTTTCATGATCTGGTTACTAATGAAAGAACCAAAATTCTCGACATGCCGGGCGCCAACGGAATATTGGATATTTCACTGGACGGCCGCTACATGGTCACCTACAATGCCCGGACCAATATCGCCATCGACTTGTTTTTACTCGATCTGGAAACGGGCGAGTACCGTCAGATAACCGCCCCCGGCGAAGAATACGGTTATGATTACGCCTCAATTATGCCTGATAATAAGACTATCTACATGATCACCAATAAGAATAAGCAAGGGATCATGAAAGTCGCTTCGCTTGATACTGAAACCGGCGCCATCAGTTTTCTTGAGCCGGACTCGAAATGGACCGTCGATGAAATCAAATTTTCGAAAAATCGCCGTTACGCCGCCTGGCTGGTCAACGAGGAAGGTTACTCTAATATAAAAATCCGGGATATGGAAAAGAAGCTGCCCCTTCCCCTTCCGCCGCTGAATGGGATCGTCATGTCGCCTTATCTCGACAATGACGGCCGGGTCGTTTTCCAGTTCAACAGCCCGACCCGCGCGCCCGAATGCTGGCTCTGGGACTGGAAAATGCCGGAACTCCGCAAACTGACCTATTCCACCCAGGCCGGAATCGACAGCAGGTATTTCGCCGATCCGATCTTGATCAAATATAAATCTTTCGATGGTCTCGAAATCCCGGCTTTCCTTTATCTTCCCCCCGATTATAACGGCCAGCCGGTGCCGTTTATTGTCGATATCCATGGCGGCCCGGAAGGCCAGAACCAGCCGACTTTCTCAAGGCATTTCACGTACCTGATGCAGAATGGCTATGGCATATTTACGCCCAATGTCCGTGGTTCGTCCGGTTATGGTCTGGAATATCTTAACATGGACAATTATAAGAACCGCCTTAATTCGATCAAGGACATGAAAGCGGGCGTCGATTACCTGATTGAAAAAGGCTATACCAAAAAAGGCATGATCGGTATCAAGGGCGCCAGCTATGGCGGTTATGCCGTCCTGGCCTGCATCACCGAGTATCCCGATCTTTTTTCGGCGGCCATTGATCAGGTCGGCATTGCCAATTTTGTCACCTTCCTCCAGAATACCCGCGACTATCGGCGCAGCCTGCGCGAATCCGAATACGGTCCGCTCGAAGATGAAGAGTTCCTGAAGACAATCTCCCCTATTCATAAAGCTTCTAAGATTAAAACGCCGCTGCTCGTCGTGCATGGCGAAAATGACCCCAGGGTCCCGGTCGGCGAAGCGCGGCAAATCATGCAGGCGGTCATCGATAATGGCGGCGTGGTCGATTCGCTGATTTTCCCCGATGAAGGTCATGGCATCAGCAAACTGTCGAACCGCCTTGAATTCTACCGCAAAATGGTTGAATTCTTCGACGCGCATTTGAAGAAGTAGATCAGACAAAGAACGAAATTATACTCATCCAATGAGCGGTTAATGTTGTCTCAGGTCTTGCTCCGGCCCCGGCCGGAGTGTGACCTGACACTCCCAAATTCCCCATAAGAGACAAGTCGGGTAGGTCGAAATCCCCGCGGCCTCCGATTATCATCGGAGACGAAGGGGTTTCGACAATATTTCCAATATAATTCAAAAGGGTGGCCGCGCCAAACTTGTTTGGGGCGGTGCTTTTAAGAAACATCCCCAAACATGTATCATTGCTTCGCATGATACATGTTTGAGGCTGCCACCCATTGACCAAATAATTGTATCCGGCATTCTCCGACCAAATCACCATCAAATTGATGTTCTGCGTGTCGGTTTTCTTACTAATAATTCCCCATAATAAACAATGCGCCATGCACATACAAGAAATTGGCTTTGTTTTTGCGTTTTTAAACATTTGTAGTCCTATTCTCCAAGCGACGGGCCGACACACGGGTCGGCCGCTACGATGATCGTTGTTGCGAGGAGTGAAGCCGAGCCACCGGGCGAGGATGAGCGACGTGGCAATCTCGCTACATTTCGCCACAATTGTGGCCTTTATGTGAAAAGCGGCGTGATTGCCACGCTTCAATCTGCGCCTTTGGCGCATCTCTCCGCTCGCAACGACGTGTAAGAACATATTTTTCAATTAGACACTCCTCTATAATACCCCCCGGCGACCCATTTACCATCAAAGTGATTGTAATATTGATGGGGTAGCGGCGTATTGTCGAAGATCCTTACAAAGGAAGGGAAATACGCCCGGGATGCCATTACAGCACCCATTTTGTCATTCCCGCGAAGGCGGGAAGGTGGATTCACATTTGAAGTGCAACAATTGCTCTAAAAATACTTCAGATGGTGTTTGAAAGTCCAGACATTTTCTCGGAGTATTATTATAGATTCTCATCAGGTTTATAAATTGTTCTTCAGAGATGGCCGCCAGATCGGTTTTTCTG
>PGXB01000049.1 GCA_002838945.1 candidate division Zixibacteria bacterium HGW-Zixibacteria-1 | reverse complement strand
ATGCGATGACCGGCGGGGTCGTATCTAAAACCGTTATGGTTTGAACACATTGAACGCTGTTGCCGGCGTTGTCAGTCGCTGTCCATGTCCGCGTGATAATATTTCCGTTAGTAACTTCATTGAAAACAACATATACATTGATATCATAATTGTCAGTGGCCGTCATTACAAGGGCAGCAGGAATATTATTGCATTCTGCGGTTAAATTCGAAGGGCAGGCTTCGACAAATTGAGGCGGGGTTGTATCGGTGCCTGAAGATGATACAATCTCAATCTGTATCGAGTCGGAGGTTGAAAGGAAGCCTTGATTGTTGCTGTAAAAAACAGTGGTGTGCAAAGGTAGTAAATATATTCCGGGAATATCGCAGCTTAGTTTTAACTGAAATTGAACCGAATCCCCCGGATTTAAAACGGTATTGATAGTGTTGTCAGCCGGAGCATCGATTTCCCAGACATAGTTGTCGTAGGATGCTCTGATTAAACTCAAAACAGGGCCATGGCGTTTATAGCCTATATCCGAGCCATTAATTTTCATTGTCACACTGGCGACTTCGAATTGCGGCGGAAGATTTTCCGAAAAGTACAGACCCGTGATGCTGAAAGACTCGTGATTTGCTATTGTTCGGTTAATTATCAACGTGTCGCCGATGGCGATCGTATTGGAATTTACTAAATACCGGCTGTTAAGATCATATCCCAATGGATATAATGTCTCACCGGCAGATATTTGAAATATTAGCAGCAAGATAGTCAAAAATATGGAAACTGCTATTGGGATACGCATATCGTCTAAAACAATTAAATTGATGATATTGTTCCAATTAAGTAATGGTTGGGCATAATGAACCTGCTCATCCGATCGATGTGATCATGTATATTTGGCACCCTTGCCGCCAGTATGACAGTTGCCCCTATAGGGATGTCAATTATAACATATAGTAGTAGGAACTATTCCCATGTTAAAAATATACAGATACCACATCATTGATGATCTTTTTACTGAAGTACGAAGTACAATGATGCTTCTTGCCAAGCAGTTCTAAAAGCGGACAGGACATCTATAGAACTCTGATTATTCTGGGAAAATGACCGTTATGGCAAACCGGGTGCGGAAAAGGTGCTATTGCGCCCAGATCGAAGGCCAAAAACATACTAGTATGCGGGGTGGACCTCACTCTCCCCAAACTTTTGTGAGCTTCGAGTTACCCGTCTCATTACACTACGCCATGATCGACGGAACTCGTTGGAGGACAATTTGTTTTGATAAATAGTTGATCTTGCTTTCGCCCTTTCCTGCGATTCTGCCTCATGACGCTTTCACGATATCATCAATGACCGGATTGCGCTCCCGACTGCATCGGGCCGACAATTCCTGCTTGCAGTTCCGCGAGGTACCATTATATTGTCCCCAGATCGGACATCTTTGGCGATTCACCGCCACCCGAATACTTTGATCCCTATCAGGAGATTGAAGAATGGAAAAAGCCTATTTCGAATACGCTGGATTGGCATGGCTTCTGTGCGTTCTGGTGTTGCCATTGTCACAGTCCGTGGCCCAGACGGGCATCGACAGTCTGAGACCACCTATCATTGACATGCACCTCCATGCCTATCCGTTGGATGACGGAGAGCCATCCCCATTAAATCCCGTAACCGGGCAGCCGTCCGCCGCGAGAACGAGCGCCGAACTTCGCGACATGTCCTTGGCAGCGCTCAAGCGCTACAACATCGTTATAGCCGTCGCCAGTGGACCGCCAGAAACTGTAGACGAGTGGCGCAAGGCAGCTCCCGAAAGGATCATACCGGGCGCGTTCGTGTACGGTGCTCACCCGTTGCCCGATCTTGCGCAACTCCGCATCGATATACAAGCGGGGCGTGTACAAGTTCTGGGCGAGTTGGTCCTGCAGCATCTAGGCATATCGCCGAACGACTCTTGCATGGAGCCCTACTACACTCTGGCCGAGGAAATGGACATTCCGGTTGGGATCCACACGGGAATTGGCCCCCCGGGAACACCGTACGACCCGTGCTGCCCAAACTTCCGCGTCACCCTCGGAAACCCGATCCTCTTTGAGGACGTGTTAATCCGCCATCCACGGTTGCGCATCTACCTGATGCACGGCGGGGCGCCGTATCTTCAGGAAACGAAGGCCATCATGTCGGTGTACCCACAGGTCTATGTCGATCTCGCGACGATCAATTGGATCCTGCCTCGGGAGGAATTCCACGACTACCTGCGGGAACTTATGGTAGCCGGCTTCGGCAAGCGGCTACTCTTTGGATCAGACCAGATGGAGTGGCCTGAGGCTATCGGAATGGCAATTGAAGGGATCGAATCAGCGACCTTTCTAACTGAAGAGCAGAAGCGGGATATTTTCTACGACAACGCTGTACGCTTCCTGCGGCTTAACGAGAAATGAAGTAGGAATGGCTGCTGAAGACAGGGGACTTTCAGCCGAGTTGGCCTTGGCCAACATGGCGGTTACAGAAGATGTTGCTGAAGAAATAGGATAGAAATTATCTTCAATGGCGGGGGCAATCAGACGATCTTCGCAACTTTTTAAGCATCCACAAGCTAAAGGGCATATTGAGTCTTGAAATATAAGAGTGACCAAAGCCATGTTTTCTCCGGATTTTGCAGCGGTTTGATTTTATAAAAATGCCATAATTCTGGATAGGGATTGAAATCGTTAAAAAGACAACAAATATTAAATAGTCAGGTGCGCGGGGCACCTGACCTGCTATAACTGGTGATAGTGGTCGCATTGTGGATTTCTTTTAAGTACTGCAACAATTTGAACAGCCGTTATCTATAAAGCAGTAGAGGTGAAAGGCAGGGCCAACGAGACTCGTCTATGAGCCTGCGCGCTGCGAGGTGTCCTTGTTGTAAAGCACAGGCATCTGTCCCTTCCACTGTTTCCAGACATCATCATCCATAATCAGATCAGCCATAAAGTGAGCCACGTTGATCCGGCTGGTTTTGCCCGAATCGAAAATCGGGTTTCTCGTGGGCGATGCAACCACTTCGTATGGCGTCACCTTATCCTCATTAATCAGACTGTCCGGTCGAACCGTAACCCACTCGATAGCTTCGTTGTTCTGTCCTACCTGGGACCGCAAATAGTCCGCTGCCCGCTCGTTGTCCACAAATGGTGGCAGTAAGCGACGGATGAGTCCGATGACCAATCGGTCACCAATTGATCGCGGCTCCCGGAGATCGCGGTTACTGCTGCCGGTGGTGTTCATGAGGACGAATTTTCGCGGTTCTCCCGTGCCAGTGGCCTTTAGAGCCTGACACAGTCGGCGGGTGGCATCGGTCACGAGTCGACGCGGATGCCCGTAGATACCCATCAGACTCAGATTGTGGCCCAGGCACGACGCCACCGCGTCACACCCACGAATATGTTGGATTATCTCAGTATCGCTGAGATCAGGCAGGCTCGCCAGGATCAGCGTCAGGCGTGGGTTGGATCTGACAGATTCAAGCAGGCCGTCGGTTGATCGTACGATGGCCTTCACGTGCTGCCCGCGATGCAATAACTGCTCTACCAGCAACCGCCCGGTAGCTCCGCTTGCTCCGACTATAAGGGTGGTCATCTTACTTCTTGTTCTCCTGATGACAACGATGAAATCTAGATACCGTCATTCGTTTCACTTTACAGTAGTACGCCGCAAATTGGGCTGCAACTAAGCAATCACTCATGTCAGGGACGTATACGCAGCCGTGGGTTGTTATAGAATCAAAGCGGCAGGTGTGGCCCGGAGATCCTGAGGACGTCTGAAAGACGCTCCGAAGAAAACCCATCTATCAGCTGTTCCTTTTTCTTCCGCCGCAACCCTTTCAACTCACGCTCGCGCTTACGAGCCTCTGATTCAGTTTCGTACTCCTCGTAATAGACCAGTTCAACCGGCCGATGTGACCGTGTATATTTGGCGCCTTTGCCGGCATTGTGTTTTTCGATTCTATTGGGAATATTAATTGTCACACCGGTGTAAAGGGAGCCGTCGTTGCACTTGAGGATGTATAAGTACCACATTTTTGATCGGCTTTTTACTGAAATCCAACGATCCTTCACTTCGTTCAGGATTTATCCTTCGAAAACTCAGGACGTGAGAGCCAGTAACTCGCTTCGCTCGAACCGGCTCTAAAAGCGGAGGAGGTAGGATTCGAATTAGGTTATTTCGCGTAACTTTTTGTGGCCCCGCGAATTACGCGTAATTCGCTGATACAAGATTGGTTAAGTTACTTCAAGTTGCGTCAAGTTAATGCAAGTTACGTGAAGTTACGTGTAGTTCGCGGTTAGAAAATGGTTAGAAAATTAATCATCCGCAAAGTCAATAACCCATGGAAAACATCAAATATCGTGACGGTACTAAGCATCACTTACTGACTAGTGTTTCTAATTTATTTCCACCGCCTTCTTGTTTTGCCATGAATGTTTCCACAATTGATGTCAATTGTGACAACTGAGTCCTGAGCTCGTCATTCTCAGCTTCGAGAGCCTCGATTCTATCGGTCTTTTCATTCAATTGAATTATGTAAAGTGTCTGTTCTTCCAATTTTTCAAGCATTTGGATTAATAGTTCATCAAGTTTGAATCCATTGTTTTTCTTAACATCATCAGCCGAGATAACATTGGGGAGATGTTTATTTTTGAAGACATATGTCTTCAAATCGTCCAGTGACATCAACGTATAATCCGGTTCAAAAACATAATCGGGATGGTTAAAATTGACACCACCCTTCTTGACATTATATGACCCGGATACATTAATGTCGCCGTTGACATCAAGCTTGTAAGCCGGTGTCGTCGTTCCTATGCCGACATTGCCGGTGCCGAGAATAGTCAGATGATCGCCATTGGCGGAGTTTCCGAATTTTATATGTCCTGAACCACCTGCCGTCCATATCCTAACGCCGCCGGCGCCGCCTCCAGAAGTAGCCACACCCATACAAAGCCCGTAAGTTCCATCACCGATGTTAAAATCGCCCCAGCCGTTACCCACACCCCAGGTGTAATTGTTGGCGCTTTCTATTTGTAATGGAGATAAAGGGGTATTAGTGCCAATCCCAACGCCCCCACTTGCACGAATAAGAAACTGATTATTGTCCGTAGATTCGAAGTCCTCGTCCGTCGTGTCCGCCCAGACCCAGGAACCATCGTGAAGAGCCTTCGCCCGCCGACCCGCTGCAAGAGAGTAGCGGCCAGAGGCCTTGCATAAGCGCCCACCAGGAATCGTTGAGTTATATCCGGAAGCTGTATCTCTCTGGCCACCCCCAATCGCAGCAGCGTGTCCACTGGCCTTGTTGTAATATCCACCAGCAACTGTACATAGTTCGCCAAATATGTCCTCTGATCCTGCTGTGTTTTCATAACCGCCGCCTACGGTGCAGTATCCTCCAATCGCAGTATTTCCATAGCCGCCGGAAACCGTTGCTCCTCCATTTGTCCAACTATCTTGTAATATTGCAACATTACGTGTGCCGCCTCCAACCGTGCAATCACGAATGCCATATCCATTTTCAACACCCGTAGTACAGGCAAAAGCTCCCAGGTTTGTGTGATCGCCATTATAATCCCAAACGATGTTCCCTTTTCTAGCCAAAGTATAATACCCAGCAGTATATAGAACATTGCCTTCTAAGATCCAGCCACTTTGGAAGGTATACGGACTGGAAGCTAGTTTGGTTCGGGGGGAAATTATCTCGCCATTGACGACAATTTCAAGCCACCGATTAGGACTCGAAAACACAGTATCCATTATTGGCGCTGCTGGATCGCCTTGCCCCAAAACGACGCTGAATAAGCCATCTACAACCGATACTGATGGATGGGTTTCTGTCCACTTGGAGTTGCCATCCGTCTCAGCATCGCAGATGGTGAATGTCATAGAAACAGTGGCGCTAACTGGTTGCCCTTGATCATTGGTTAGCCGCCCCTGATAGTTCATTGTATTGGGGACTGCCGCTTGGATAGCAATCGTAGTAACAAATAACGCTAAAATAGACATGATTATCTGAGGAATTCGTCGCCTATTCATATCTTCCTCCGTTTTTATTTGTAACTATTATTATTTGACCTGCCAATAATTATAATATAGTCAAAAAGCTTGAATTTGCAAGAACTATTTGCCTCCAGGCTCCGACAAAAAAAACCAATTGGCGCAATCAAAGCTTAAAATGGTTTTAACTTGTGAGCGCGAAAACTGTGGTTCAGAAGTTTTTCTCGATTTCTCTAGTTGCTGAACAGAAGTTGTATATTGCTAGCATGGGCAATATTAAATGGTGTTTTGGATTACGAACCAAGATCGAATTTCCTATCTCAGAAAGTAGGCCAAGAGCAGTACAACGTGGCTGATTATTTTTCGAATAAAATTGACTTGCTGCCAGAGTAGTACAATTCTTGACCTACAACTAGCCTATATCTATTCCTGCAATCACAACGTTGCTTTACTTAATGTGTCCTAGTCAAGTTAGCGCTCCTCCCACTTCACATTCACATTCATCAGAGATCCGGAAAGTATTCTTCGTCCATGGCGTGGCGTGAATCTCAACAATAGATTCTCCAAACCCCCTGCCGTTTTAATGAAGTCAGCGTCAAAGCTAACCAAGACTGTATCAAAAGCCATCTGACGCTTCACTGGCAAAATTTCATGCGTGTTCCTATTTAATATCTGAATTTCATGGTGTGGCACGTTGGTAAATGTGACATCATAGCCGCAAGTGACGTCAGGCCCCATGGAGCATTGAGGGCATTTCTCTCGCCCAAAGACATATTGGCATAATGGAATATCAATTGGCCCGTGGATGGGATACAGGAAATCGTCAAATTCATTCTCATCAATCCAGGTGACTGACGTTGTTTGTTGGCTGTAGAATGCATACGCCTTTCTGCTACTGATGCGGTCCCATGGGGAAATTTCTATTGTTCTGATACCAGCTCCCTGTAGGAAGCCGTTATACAGCCACTCGTCAAAGGAATATTCAACAGTTCCTATCAGTTCGCCGGACTTGAAGTTTACCTCTATTTTTTGTTTTGCAGTAACTGCAGTTAATTCCTCGCCTTCGGTGTTCATAATGATTCCACATGGATTTCCATTACAACTCTCAAGTGACTGTGGGTCTATTGTCTCAACTACAGTGAGAAGCCTCGGAATAGAAGCGCCCTTGGCCAGAACAATACCACGTACTTCGAGCAATTTCTCAAATCGAGATTTCACAAATGGACGGCAATGAGGAGGTGTACATTCCTCACCACAGTCATACCAGGCAGTAGCGACCACTTTCCCCACTGACGGGACAGTATATTCAAAGCTCATTCGCGTTTCAACACTTTCATTAATAGTCCAAAACGCAAATTGACATTTTTCTTTCCCCTGTAAACCGAGGAAATCATATGTCTGTGGGGCCATCAATTGAATCGAATTCTCTGGTAATACATAGGAAGTTACCTGGTATGGTCTGGGATCCAATTGAGATTCCACTATAGGTTTATAATTGATGTTAATTTCGATCAGTTGTGAGTGATCTGCCGCTACATCCAAACCCACCGGAATATACAGCAATAGTATACAGAAGAATCTTACAGCATACTTCATACTATTTATCCTCCATTTATAATGTTCTTATAGTCCATAGAAACCAGAGTAATATAACGTAATTTGTTACTCGTGATCTGGTATATCTTCACTTCAATACTGTACAGCATTAATATTATAAACAACAAATCGTTTTACTTCTTCTCGTAAAGCACGATGTAGTTCGTTTTTTTTCTTATGAAGTTCAAACTAGCCCTTTGATGTAATGGGATCCTATTTCCTCATGGTCATTCATTTTGCGTAAATTGATATTGGCTCGTCAGAAATCCATTTGAAAACCTTCCAACTCATATCGTTAAGCTGCTGCCCTGCAATTAGTTATAAGATCAAAGCGGAGGAGGTAGGATTCGAACCCACGGTACCTTTCGGTACAACGGTTTTCAAGACCGCCGCTTTCGACCACTCAGCCACTCCTCCGTCGGCATATGATACGCCAAATAAAGGCGATAATTACCATCTGTCAAGAGGATAATAAAAAGGGGCGCCCACTGAAGCGGACGCCCTGCCTTTTATCCCTCGAAATATGCCCTATAAGGCTATTTGAGCGAACTCAACCAGCCCCGCTTGGCAATCGTGCCGCCGCATTCTTCCGTGCCGGTCCAGCGGGTGGTTTCGTTTTCATAGGTCATGTGAACCAGGCCGTTGTCGAAAACGAAATTCGCCAGCCAGCTTCCATTGACATTGAGCGAATCGGCTTCACTTGTCCCCTGGCAGGCCAGGGCAACCGTGAAATTAAGGCCGATGGTTCCCTGAGGCGGGCAGGCATTGACATCAGTCTGGACAGCTTCATCTATCAGCAGATTGTCTATCCCCTGGTAAAAATATATACCCAATTCACAGGTGCCACTGTCGTTGAAACCGACGAACATTATAGAATCATATGACAACCCGTCAAGGATGAAACTGAGCGAATCGATGGTGGCAATATCGAAACTGGCATGATTGGCCAGCTCGCCCGAAATCGGGATACCCTCGAAATTGACGCCGAAATGAGCCCGGATATTAAGGCCGCTGGTGGTCGAATCGGGATACTGCATGTAACCGTCATCATTGGAAGCCCGAATGGAATCAACACCGCCGTAAGCGTACCAGGTGGTATCGTAGTCTCCCGCTTCTTCGACATAGGCGCTGCAGGTAAAAATGTGCCAGTAATTCGAATATTCGTAATTACTGATTATAATATTCGAGACATCGCTGTTTACCGTCGAAAACTTACCCGGCGCCGATTCGGGAATCGAATCGTACAGGTTGAATGACAGGTCCAGAAGTTGAAGATCAATAATAAAATTACCGTCTCCCGCGAGGGTTTCAATTACCGCCAGGTCGGGATCATTGGGATCACCGGTTGTCTTGGTGGATGAAACCGGATCATCACTGCCCCCGCAGCCGGACATGAAAATCAGCGTTAGTCCGAGTAAAACGGCAATACTAAGTAATAGCAGACGCTTCATTATGTTCTCCTTTCCATATTTCAATAAAATTTGCCCTGTAAAAAAAGTATCGGACAGGAAAGAGGATATATTGAGGAAAAACTGCTGAGAGGCTGTAAACAGACTGATATCAGTGTCTTTTGGCCTGCGGGCCGCCGTAAAGGCCTATATCGGAGCGGGTTCCATCCTGATCGGAGATTTCCGGATGGCCGGTATCGATGGCGGGCGAATTATCCCGCAAAATAAAGACCGACTCGCCGACAAATCCGGGATCGACCGAAATATTTCCATTGATGTCGGTTTGATCCCAGATATCGCGGTAATTGCCTTCCTTGTTATTCCAGACAATATTATATCCGAACTGCCATTTGGCCCAGTCGCCATAATTCCAGACGCCGACACAGGGGCAAACCCACTCGGTGCGCCAGCCGTTATTGGTGATGATATTATTGACGATACGACCGCGACTCTCGCTTGACCAGGGCGCCACGCCGCAGTTGCCGTTGTGATGAACGACATTGTTGGCGATATCCATGAAAGCGCTGCCGGTAGCGATCATTCCCCAGCCGAGATTATCTATGACGGCATTATTGTGCGCGACCACCCATGATGTCCCGAAGGCGCCGATGCCTTTCCAGTATCCGGTGACAATATTGCGGTAAGCGACGCAGGTGGCATCCCAGGTGACTCCGATTCCGGCACCGCGGCCGTTTTTGATGATGCAATCGGTGACCAGGGCCGAAGCCCCACGGTAGAGGGCGATACCATCCCAGCCGTTGTTTTCGATATGGCAGTTCTTGATATACAGTTCGGCACCTTCCCGGCCGAAGATCCCGCCGACTCCGACAATGACGGTGTCGATACGATGATCGTTGTTGATCACATCGACATTATGAATATGCACATTGGAGTTGCGGGCGACCACAGCGGCGTCGGTGGCGTTGCCGTCAGCGTCCCTTTTGCCTCCGGTGACTGTCAAATTGCCCAAAGCCGAATTCGGCGAATTTACGAAAAATATTCCATAACCGGCATTGGTGGTCAGAATCGATTCGGCCCGGTCCAAACCCATGATCGTAAGCGACTTGTTTTTGATAATATATCCATATGAGGCATTGACCGGCGTCTTCTGCTCGGTGCAGTTGCCGCAAAGTGAATCGACGAACGCCCGGGGAGCCGCCTCGAATTCTTTCGGGCCGACCAGAATGGTGTCACCGTCGGAGGCGTAGTCGATCGTGGCCTGGAGATCATTGCCGCGGCTTACGGTCAGGGTCGCGGACTGAACAGAAACGCAACAAACGACCAATATTATTGCGATTAAAAAACCGGCTTTCTTTTCCATGCGCATACCGGAAAAGATAAGCCGGAAATTTTGATTGGCAACAATTAAATTTTGCCGTTTTTACAGCAATTTAAACTTATAAAATTTCCCCGGCCCGTATTCGGACATACGTTTCTTAAACCCCTCCAGAGAAAACCACAGGTTATTGGGGGCAATAGGGAGCGGCCTGGCCAGGTACACATTATGGGCCGGGACACCTCCCCATCCGGGCAGGAGAAGAATATCGTTGGCATTGTTTTGGTTTATCGCGACATCGAAAATAATCGCCGTATGACCGATCGAATCAGGGTCATTGGGATCGAACTGGATATAAAGGCAGCCGGGAGCTACATCTTTGTCGTCAACCGGCATAAGATTGTAGAGTAATGCTTTATTGTCTATACGGCCCATGACAAATTCGAGAAAGCGGTAAAATTCTTTTTCGTTGGATTCTCTGAGTTCGCCTTCCTTTTTATACAACAGATTTCCACGGGCATCCGTGGCATATTTACCGCTCAGATATCTCTCGTAAGAGACAGTATCTTTATCATTAAAAAGAATGGGGAACTGCTCGAGCTGCCTGACTGCTCTGAGGAATTCAATGACAAATTCGATGGCGACATCGGGGTCCTTTTGATTCATCGAAGTAATCCCCAGATCAATGACACCGTTAATCGAATCCGGGCCCATCATTTTTTGTGTGTCCCACTTTACGACCGGGTGATCAACAGGCTTGAGAGGCATGTTGGTCAGCCAGGCCATATATATATTCATCTTCTTTGACGGATACCGCTCGAATCCGGCCGGCGTCCTGAAAGCATTCAGTATCGTGCGGTCCTTGTTATATTCCATGGAAAAGGGGTACGCTTTATTGATCGGCTCAGCCATACTGGCCGTAGCCGTCATCATTAGAATCGCCAGTAGATAAAGAAGGCAGCTTTTCATTCCGTTTTCTCCTTTTATCAGTTTTCTATCATTGCCTCAAAATGCGGTCAGGTAAAATAATATCGGCATTATAGGTTTTCAATAGAATTTTACCCCTGAAAACCGGTATCGATCCCGGTTTTTTTCAAAGCCCGGGCAAATTTGCTTTCCGCCTGGAATTTCAGGGGGATATTCCGCTTTCTGAATATTTCCCCGACGGCGCTCATTATTCTGTCGAATTGCGAGCGATCCTCGATTTCAATCTCAAGCTCATAGTCCGTGGAGCCGTCCTGATACAGCGTGCGATCAGCCTCGAAGTAAACCTGAATGGGGGCATCCGTATATTTAATAATATGCCGGTCAGTGGTAAAATGAAGTCTCTTCTTCAGGCTGATACCGGGATCGAGGTCCTTCAGGAGCAAGAATATATCAGGCGGCAATTGCTCCGGCCTTATGCCCTTATTCAGGAATTCTTCGAATTGTCTGACTGGTAACGGCTCTTCGATTTCAGGGCGGACCGTCAGCCCCTCAATATCTTCCGCCATTAATCCTTTGAGCGTGATAGTCGCCGAATTATCTGCTTTTCGGAGCCGCAGGGCCCATCCCGACCGCGAGAGATCCCAGTTGTCGGTGTCAAAAAAATAGTTGGATTGATGCTTCATTTTGACCGGTTCAGGAAAGTATTCCAGCAGGCGGACAAAATTCTGCTCGCTGATTAAGTCGAGCTTAATTTCCATTTCAGTTTTTTTTGCGCTATCCGACATAAGGCTCAAAACAAAGGCCGCTCTAATCGGGCGGCCTTTTATTTAAGTGTTTTGCTTTACTTAAAACGCTTCGGGCTTCGCGCTTCCCACTCGACCACAATTGGACTGGCTACGAAAATCGAAGAATATGTCCCAATGATAATTCCAATTATCATGGCCAGGGCAAAATCCTTCACGACTTCGCCTCCAAACAGGTACAGAACAAGAACCACGAGAAAGGTTGTCCCTGATGTCATGATAGTGCGCGACAAAACTTCGTTGATCGAATTGTTTACGGTTGTAACAAACTCGCCTTTCTTCCGGAATTTTTTCAGATTTTCCCTGATTCGGTCATATACCACAACCGTATCGGTAAGTGAATAACCGGCCAGAGTCAGCAAGGCGGTAACCACCAGCAGCGTAATTTCCTTATTCATAAGATAGAAAATTCCCAGCACCGCCAGAACATCATGAAATGTGGCAATGGTCGCCGCAACACCGGAACGAAAATCGAACCTGAGGCCTATATAAGCAATCATGCCAAGAACCGAAATCAGCACCGCCCACTGCGCGCTCCGCTTCAAGGTGGCTCCAACCGCGGGGCCGATGGTATGTTCGGAATCCTTCTGAAATTTATTGTCGGGGAAGCGCTCTTTAATGATCGCCAGCAGTCTGTCCACGGCTTTCTCTTCGCCCGCAACAGTTTCTTTAACGCGAATCATGTATGAGTTGAAAACGCCCACATCGGTGCGATCCAGTTCCTGAATCGAAGCCTCGGGGAAACCGCCGGCGATAACGGCCCCACGCAGGTCGCCTATATTTATGGGATTTTCGAAATTCCCCTGCAGCATGGTACCGCCCGAAAAATCTATCCCCATATTGGCCTTGTCAAGCACGACCATGACAAAGGCGAACAGGCCAACCAGCACCAGCACCACGGAAAAGATAAAGGCCTTTCCGCGATTACCGATGAAATCAATATTTGTATCTTTTATTATCCTGAACATCGATGTTTCTCCTTATATGCTAAGAGTCTTATAACTCTTGCGAATATCAAAAATGGTCTTGGTAATAACGACCGCAGTATACAGCGAGATGGTCACACCGCAGAAGAGTGATACGGCAAATCCCTTAATAGGACCAGAACCGAAAATAAACAGGGCGCCGGCGGTAATCAGGGTCGTCACGTGACTGTCGATAATAGTCAGCAAAGCCCGACTATAACCGGCATCGATTGCCGCCCGGACTGTTTTACCGGTTCGCAACTCCTCGCGAATTCTCTCAAAAATCAGGATGTTCGAATCCAATGACATACCGATGGTCAGGATAATACCGGCGATACCGGGCATGGTCAGAGTTGCCTTCAGACCGGCCATAACCGCCAGCAGGAAGAAGACGTTAAACAAGAGAGCAACATCGGCGATAACTCCGGATACACGATAGTAAACGCCTATCAGGAGCAGGACAAGGATCAGTCCCAGGACGGATGAATATAGTCCTTTTCTGATCGAGTCGGAACCAAGCGTCGGCCCGACAACATTTTTCTCGATAATTTCGACCGGGGCCGGCAAAGCGCCTGCTTTAAGGACGATCGAAAGTTTCTTGGCGTCTTCCAGAGTGGCGCCTGAGCCCATGGTAATTTGTCCGTCTTTGCGGATTTTCGAATTAATCATAGGCGCCGATTCAACCTTTGCGTCGATAACGATAGCCAGAGGTTTATCGACATTGGAGCCTGTCAGACGGGCAAAGGCGGCAGAGGAACGACCGGATAATTTGAAATCGACCGTATGATTCTGGAACTGCCCCCGGCCAAGTTTGATTCTTTCGAGAAATTTCCCAAGAAACTGCACTTTTGTCTTCAGAATATAAAGATAGTAGACTTCATAAGCCTGCCGAATATCCGAACGGGTTGACCAGGCAAACTGGACCTCAGTCGGAATTACCCTTTGGACCTGAGGCATCTCAAGCATTTTTTCGACTGCGCGACGATCCTTGGCAGCAACAATATAGCCGGGCCACGGGGTGTTGGTTTTGTCATTAAGCAGGAAGGGCTCCAGATATTGCGTCATCGGATTTTCTTCGCTATCGAACAGCATATCATCGACAACTTCACCACTGTCCGCACCCATTAATTCCGCCAGAATATCATCTTCCTTAGCTTCCAGATCGACCGGAGTAGCCTCGCCGGTCTTGAGTTCCGTCTTTGCCTTCTCCGCCGAAGGTTCAGTGGTTTCCTTGCCTGCTTCGGCTTTACGGACATCGGCCACCACGGAATCGATTTTGCTCAAAATCATCTGGGCATTTTCATATGTTTCCAGAAGTTTGAATTCCAATTGGGCGGTCTGTCCGATAATATCCTCGGCCTGGTCGGCGTCGGTATATCCGGGGAGATCGACGATTATTCGATCATTACCCTGCCTCTGGATAATAGGCTCGGTGACGCCGGTGAAGTCGATTCGGTTACGGATTACCTGGATGGCGCGGTCGACCGCATCTTCCCGGGCGGCCGGCTCCAGTTTTTCCATCTCGACCCGAAGAACAACATGAATACCGCCCTGCAAATCGAGGCCGAGCCGCATGGCTTTGCGCTCCAGTTCACTGACCGAGCCCGGTTTGACCTCTTCCATTCTGGTTTTATCGCTTCCGGAAAGCGTCCACAATTTGATGGTATTCCAGAATCCGATAAATCCCAGGATGATTAGAAGTCCGGTTATGGCTAAACGCCAGGTTTGACCTTTCATACAACTATTCCTTTGTTATATAAATAAATTAATAAATATTACTATATTGATATAATGTTAAGGACAGGGAGAATAAATACGCTTTTAGCTGGTACCTGACGGTTTGGCGCCGACAAGCGTAAATTCGAGCGCCTTCTCGGGGGATATTAAAGCAGCTTTTGACAAATATACTAAGCGGCCGATCCCGGCATTATAAAGCGATTTATACTCGATAATCCGTGATTCGGGACGCAAATTTTCATAATTTTGAACACTGACTACAGCCGGGATTGAGAGAAAAGATAATTTTCCGGAAGAAAAAGGCTCATTTTTGACCATTGAGCCCTGACTGCCGGGGAAAATGATATTTGCGATTGCTTCGTGATTTGTCTTCTTGTCCGGCTCAGGCGCGGTAATAATGACCAGAAGGCTGCTGGAGAAGATAATTACCAGCAACCCGGCGACAACCAAAAGGCTCTTGACTGCCTCGCTAATATCTTGTCTCTTATAATAGTTCATAAAGGTGTCACAAATATATTCGAAATTGACCAATTGTCAAATCAAATTTAGCTTTTTGCCTTGACTCAGGTTATCGGATAAAATAGCTTAATATTTTAATTGCCTTGAACTTATAAAATTTGGGAGAATTTGGGGCATATTCCCTTTTGTATATTTTTTGACCTGTTTAAATGAAGTAAGGAGAAGAAATGAAAAAATGTGACTTTAACAAATATTCCAAGCTCTTCGTATTGCCCATCTGCCTGGTCGTCTTTTTATTGGCAGGCTGCGCTGGCGATAAACCCATCGGCGAGGTAACAAAATTCACCCTTGATAACGGCATGCAGGTCATCCTGAAGGAAAACCATGCGTCCGCCATGGCAACCAGCCTGATTTTTGTCAAAGCAGGAAGTAAATATGAAGATAAATATATCAATGGGACCACCCATTTTCTGGAGCACCTGCTTTTCAACGGAACCGCCACCCACTCACAGGAAGAAATCGAACATGGTATTGAGCGCCTGGGCGGATATATAAATGCCTTTACCCGCAAGGAATTCACTGCCTATCTGGTTTCGATGCCGCGGGATTATATCGACTACGGCATGGCCACCCAGTCCGATATGCTCTTTAATTCTATCTTTCCCAAAGAAAGTATGGCCAAGGAGCGAGGTATCGTCATTGAAGAGATCAAGATGGGGGATGACGCCGAAGGTGCTCCGGCAGAGGCCTTTTTCGAAGAAAAGGGAATGGCCGCAACGCCATATTCTCAACCTGTAATCGGCTATGAATCGACTATCGCCAACATCCCAAGGGAAGCAATAATCGACTATTACAAACATTTCTATGCGCCCAATAATATGATCGCTCTAATCATGGGCGATTTTGACACCGAGCAAATGACAAAAATGGTCAAGTCGATTTTTGGGCAATTTCCGAAAGTCGAGCTTCCGGCGCCCCCGGAATTAACCGCCAAGCCTATTATAGGAAAGCAGGTCTATAAAACACCTGCCCGGGTCAAATCCACCTATATCAAGTACACGATTGAAGCTCCATCATTCACCGACCCCGATTATTTCGCCTTTGCCCTGCTGGAAAGTTACCTTGGCGACCGCGAGAACTCGCCTCTTGTCAAAGCGCTCAACTCGGGCTCCGATCCGCTTGTGACCAATGTCTCGGCCGCCTTGGACACGAAAGAAGAACTGACCCGCCTGAATATCGAAATAATTACGGAAAGGGCCGATATGGCCGATTCCATCATGGTTCTTACCGATAAGGTCATCGAGTATCTCGTGGATAATCTGCCATCGCCGGAACTCCTCGAGGGTTATAAAGTGACCGGCCGCTGCAATGATATCTATATGTCGGAAAAACTGCATTACTATGGATTCACGATTGCACCCTTAATGGCTATTACCGGATGGGATTTCTTTTCGAAATACCGCGACATGATAGATTCGGTCACGGTGGATAATATTGCGACCGCCTGCTGTGATTACCTGGTAAAACCAAATTATATCGCGACAGTAGTCTTTCCCGGTGATGAAGAGACAGAACAGCTTTACGAGTCGGCCGGGCCGGATAATGCCGAAGTTGCTGCCTATTTCGGGAATAAAGAGTACCCCGATTATGATTTAAATACCGGCAAAGATTTTAGAATGCCCGACGCCAGACCGATAACCGATTCCGGCAAAAGACATGCGGATTATATCAGGGAAGTTCTTGATAACGGTCTGACGGTCGTCGTTAAATCAAACCCGGACAGCCGCGTTTTTGCCCTCAATGTTATTGGCAAAAACCGCTCCGCGACCGAACTTCCCGGCAAAGACGGGATCACCGATTTTGTCAACCGGATGATCGAAAAGGGCACGACCACCCGCCCGGCGATGCAATTATCCAACGCGCTCTCATCAATCGGCGCCAATGTTACCCTGTACGATAATCCCTGGATTCCCTACGACGACCGCTATACCACCCGGCAGTTTTCTTTTATGAAATTCGAGACGATCGACCTGTTCGCCGATCGGGGGTTGGATATCTTTTCCGACATGATAATGAATCCCGCCTTTGATTCGGTCGAGGTCGAGCAAGTCCGGTCGGAGATTATGGGACTGCTCGGGCGCGACAGCGGCTCGACATATAAGACGGCGCGGAATAAATTTTATGCCGCGCTGTTCGAGGGTGCGCCTTATGCCAAAACAATCGAGGGTAATTTCCGGACCATTGGACTGATGACCACCGAAGATCTGAGACAACATCACAGCCGAATTTATTCACCCGAAAATACGATTATCACCGTCGGAACCAATTACGCAGCCGATAAAATGATGTCCATGCTCAGGAAGAAATTCGGGGCAATGAAAAGAGGCGGTTTCGAGCCGATCGACGCGGCCCGGCCGGCCGAAATCACGGGTGAGAAAAGCATCAATCAGCAAATGGACAAAGAGCAGGTGTATATTTATATCGGACACCTGCTGCCGGCGGCGGGTTCGCCCGATGCTCCGGGACTGAGTGTAGCCAATGCGGTTCTCTCGAATCGACTGCAAAAGAAACTCCGTGAAGAGAAGGGCTGGGCCTATTCGGTCGGGTCATCGGTCATGCTGGATAAGAATTTCGGCTGGATGATTTGCAGCATGGGAACGCAGGTCAAGAATTTCAATGAGGCCAAAGCCGGGATCATGGCCGAAATAGAACGGCTCAAGACCGAGCCGCCGACCGAAGATGAACTGGAGCAGGCGGTCAATTCAATCTGGGGGTCATCGCTGATGGCGCGCCTGTCACGCATCAATCAGGCTTATTACATGGGCGTTAATGAGTACCTGGGACTTGGTTATGATTATGACGACACCTATATAGATAAAATCAGGAGCGTCACCGCCGCTCACGTCAGTGAACTGGCCGGGAAATATTTCAATACGAAAAATTACGTGATTGCCACGGCGGGGAATATTTAATATTCCCCACGGTTGGGCACAATACAAATAAACTCGAAATCCGTGCCGTACGGATTCTCGAACTGGTGAAGCGCATTGGGCGGGACAAAGGCGAAGTCTTTTGCCTCCACTTCATGCACTTTGCCGTCAATGGTCAGTCTCCCCTTGCCCGACATGATATAATTGACATGCTCCCAGTCATGGGCGTGCTTCGGTGTATGGCCGCCCGGAGCAATTTTGAAAACGCGCATGGTGTGGTCTTCCCACCCTTCATTCTTGCCGATCGGCACCATTTTGGTGGTTCCGATCACACCATCCATCACAATTTTGGCCCGATCGATCTCTTTGTATTTTCTAACCGGCATAATATATCCTCCAATCAAGCACTTCATGTCAATATATGACATTAATGAATTCATTTAAAACGAAAAAGGGCATTCTTAAGTTCCTTTTTGACTTGAATGTTGTCCCGGATTTCGTAGTTTAGGTGTATGACAAAAATCGGGCATATTGAAAATATTCAAAGAAAAGGCAAAAACTACCTCCTCCGGTTCGCCCATGGTACCGAAATCCTCGCAACATCGCGGGTTCTGGATCAATACCGCCTCAAGCCGGGGATGAAGATCGAAGCCGACCTGATCGATGAGATCAAAAACCAGTCGGATCTGCAGCGGGCGGAAGAATACCTGGTTTATCTGCTTTCCCGTAGATCGTATTCATCCGGGCACCTGGCCGCCAAAATGTTCGAGAAAGGATACAGCAAGGAAATCATTGCGGAAATGATCGAAAAATTCGAGGAAAAGGGGCTGATAGATGATGCCGCTTTTGCAAAAGAGTTTGCCGAATCGATTCTTCGGAATAAACCAGCCGGCAAGAATTACATAATCGGCTGTCTGCAGCAGAAATACGTTCCTGCCGATCTGGCCAAAGCGGTTGCGGCCGAACTATTTGAAGATATCGATGAAACCGCATTGGCTTTGCAGCTGCTAAAAAGCCGCTGGGGCTATTTTTCCAAATTTGAGCTTGAAACAGCACGCCGTAAAGCTTATAATTACCTGTCCCGCCGTTCGATAGGCTATCGGGCGGCAAAAGATGCATTCGAACAAATGTTAAAAGAGGTAAGTTAAAATTAAAACTTCGGAAATCAGACAATCCTTTATAGAATACTTTCTAAGCAAGGATCATAAAAAATACAGTTCTTCTCCGGTAATTCCTTTCGATGACCCGACCTTGATGTTTGCCAATGCCGGCATGAATCAGTTCAAGGATGTTTTTACCGGCAAAAAGAAGGCTGAATATCCCCGGGCCGTCACGGTCCAGAAATGTATGCGGGCGGGCGGCAAACATAATGATCTCGAGAATGTCGGCCGCACCGGCCGGCATCATACTTTTTTCGAGATGCTGGGCAATTTCTCGTTCGGTGACTACTTCAAGGAAGAAGCCATCTATTACCACTGGGAATGGGTTACTAAATATCTCAAACTGCCCAAGGATAAGCTGTATGCAACCGTTTACCTCGATGATGACGAGGCTTTTGAGCTGTGGGAGAAAATCGCCCCGGAATTGAAAAACGGACGAATCCTGCGGTTCGACAAAAAAGACAATTACTGGACCATGGGTGAAACCGGGCCCAACGGCCCCTGCAGCGAAATTCATTTCGACCGAGGAGAGAAATACGGCACCGGCCCGGAACACTGGGTCAACGGCGATACCGAGCGTTATGTGGAAATAGGGAATCTGGTCTTCATGCAGTATAATACCGGCCCCGATGGCGTTACCGAACCTCTTCCCCGCCCGTCGGTCGATACCGGCTCCGGACTGGAGCGAATTACATGTATGATGCAGAACGCCGAATCCAACTATGAAACTGATGCCTTTACGGGACTGATCGAGCATATTTCCGAAATTACCGGTAAAAAATATCATACCGACGAGCGCGGGTTGTCGCATCGGGTGATCGCCGATCATATCCGGGCTCTCACCTTCTGTATTGCCGACGGCGGCGGCCTGTCAAATGAAAAACAGGGCTATGTTCTTCGGCGCATCCTTCGCCGGGCCTCCCGCCACGGGCGACGGCTCGACAAGCATGAGCCGTTCATATATCGGCTGGTCCCGACGCTGGTGGAGCAGATGGGCGATGTCTATCCCGAAATAGCCGAGAAGAAAACTCATATCGAAAAAGTGATCCGCTCGGAAGAGGAATCATTCGGGCGGACGCTCGATACCGGATTGGAGCTTTTCGACAACCTGACGGCGAAGATTAAGCGCAGCGGCGGAAAAACTATTCCGGGCAATGAAGTTTTCAAGCTGTATGATACCTATGGATTCCCGGTTGACCTGACCAGTGTCATGGCCGAAGAGCAGGGTCTTGCAATCGACATGGCCGGTTTCGAAAAGATGATGCATCAGCAGAAAACGCAATCGCGCACGGCGTCACATTTTGCCGACGGCCGGAAAGAGCAGCTCCAGTACATGCTTGGTGAAATTCTGGGCAAGATTCCTTCGGATAAACTTAAAACCGAATTCATCAGAGAGAAATTCGAAGTCGATGCGAATGTCCTCGAAATCTTCGAACTCGATGAAGGCGGCAATAAGATTGTGGCGTTGATCCCCGACCGGACACCGTTTTATGTCGATGCCGGCGGCCAGATATCCGATTATGGTACGATTGAAAGCGACTCCTTCAAGCTGAAAATCGATTATTTGTTCAATTACAATGAGGCCATCGTGCATTTCGGCGAGTTGATTGAGAAAAAATATGATGATCTGGAAAATATCAGTGAACTGAAGGTCAAACTGTATCTTGACACCGCGCGCCGCTGGGATATCATGCGTAATCATACTGCAACGCATCTGCTCCATGCGGCTCTTCGGAAGGTGCTGGGCGATCACGTCAAACAGTCTGGCTCCTATGTCGGTCCCGACAAACTGCGCTTCGACTTCTCTCATTTCAACCCGATGACGCCCGAGGAAATCAAGCGGGTCGAGGAAATTGTCAATAGCAAGATTCTCGAGGGCTTTGATGTCGGGACTGTCGAGGATGACCTGGAGAAGGCCAAGAAATCAGGCGCCATGGCTATTTTCGGAGAAAAGTACGGCAGCAAGGTAAGAGTGGTATCGGTTGCGGACTTTTCGAAAGAGCTGTGCGGTGGGACGCATGTGCAGAATGTCTCGCAAATCGGGCCGTTCATGATTACCCTCGAGACGGCGGTGGCTTCGGGAATCAGGCGTATTGAGGCCGTTACCGGCCGCGAGGCGGTTGCCTATATGCTCAGCCAGAAGGAGACAGTCGATAAAATAAGCAAAATGACCAATCGGCCGATCGAGGAGCTTTCCGACGCGGTCGGCGAAACACAAAGTAAGCTTCTTGAACTCCAGAAAGAAAATAAGAAGTTGAAGGCCGAGAAGTTTTCCGGCGGATCGGTTTCGGTCGGTTCCGAAGAAAAAATAGATGGAGTATCGTTCCGGCATAACGATTTCGGCCGGGTCGAAGCCGAAGAAATGGCCGGGTGGATCGACAGCGGCAAGGAAGCCAATTATCCCTTGATCACGGTCGCAATTGGATTGGTCAACGGCAAACGCACCTTTATGTCATCAGCCAGCGCGGCGGCCGGGGTGCATGTCGGTAATCTCTCGCGCGATATTCTCAAGGAACTGGGAGGCCGCGGCGGCGGGAAGCCCAATTTTGCGCAGGGTTCTATCCCAGAGGATACCGACGCCGACCATATATTCAAGATCTCGGCAGACAAGATCAGGGAAACAATCGAAAAGAGTTCCGGATGACAGTCTATGATCATCTGATCCAGACGAAAGACAAAAAAGGCGGAGCCTTTCTCCTCCTGCTTGATCCCGACCGCATAGCGGTCAATCAATTGTGTATGATCGCGGAAAGAGCGGCCGAATGTGATGTTGATGCTATCATGGTTGGAACCAGCTATGTCATTCGGGCCGATTTTCATGAGACCGTGAGACAGATCAAGCGGCAATCTTCGGTTCCACTGATTCTTTTTCCCGGCTCACACAGCCAGATATCGCCGGATGTCGATGCCATACTGTTCACGTCACTGATTTCGGGACGCAACCCGCAATACCTGATCGAAGAGCAGGTGCGCGGGGCGCCGCTGATAAGGGAGTACAACCTTGAGACGATTCCAACCGGCTATATGCTGATTGACGCGGGAAATTATACATCGGTGCAATATGTCTCCGGCACTTTTCCGATACCATCAGACAAGCCCGAGATAGCCTGTGCTCATGCCCTGGCGGCGCAATATATGGGGATGAGGCTGATTTATATGGAAGCCGGGTCCGGCGCGGCTAATTCGGTTCCGGAATCAATGATACAGCAGGTCTCAGAATATGTTGACCTTCCGATTATGGTCGGCGGCGGGATTGTAAATCCCGAGCAGGTCGAACGGAAAATACGGTCGGGAGCATCATTTGTGGTGGTCGGCAATCATTTTGAAATAAATGAAAATCTTAATAGTCTGCGAGAGTTTGCGCAGGCGGCGCATCCTTTTCATCAGGTTCAGATATGACAAATGAAGAACGCATCCAGATGGTAATCAAGGAGGCGGAGAAATCTGCTGTCCTGAGACGTACTACCGGCGAGATCCTGGCCGAGCCGTTGGTGAAGCTGGCGAATCTCCTGACGGCATGCATCGGCAGCGGCGGGAAGCTTTTAATTTGCGGCAATGGCGGCTCCGCCGCCGACAGTTCGCATATGGCCGCCGAGATGATCGTCCGCCTTACGGCCGAACATAACCGGATTTCATTACCGGCCATCGCTCTGAGCGCCGACACTTCGATACTTACCGCTGCTGGCAATGATTTCGGTTTCGAGAAAATTTTTGCCCGCCAGGTCGAAGGATTGGGACGTGAGGGCGATATGCTGCTGGTGATTTCGACATCGGGTAATTCCGTCAATCTTATCCGCGCGGTCGAGACGGCGGTGCAAAGCAGAATGCGGACGGTCGCCCTGCTTGGCGGTAACGGCGGGAGACTGGCATCGATGGTTGACATGAAGCTCATCGTGCCGCACACTTCGGTTCAAAGAATCCAGGAAGAACAGATTTTTCTAATACATTTGCTGGTCGAATTGATAGAAGGCGATCTTTTTCAATGACGGACCAAATCCGGAAATACACAGGAAGCGGAGCGGTCTTTTGCCTGTACGGGTATTTCGTTTCGACGCCGTTTTCTCATGCTCTCGGGCAGATCTTTTTCGGACTGGCCCTGTTTCTGGTTTTAAGTAATCTCATTATTGAAAAGAGGTTGTTCCGGAAGCCCCGTCTCGATTTTTTTGGACTGTCGATAATTTTATTCGTGCTCTGGTCGGCCGTGGCCGCAGTGGTTGGTCCGACGCCCGGACAATCACTGTTTACTCTCAAAGAAGAGTGGCTCTTTTTGATGATTCCGGTGGCCGCTTATATTATCGATGATGAAAAGATCATCCGCACCTGCCTGAAACTATTCGCCATCTCGGCTTTGGTTCTTTCGGTTTATGCCATCTGGCAGCATTTCAGCGGACTCGACCTGTATCATGGCGAACAACTATTGGAAGCACCCGCGGGCGGATTCGGCTATCGCGTCCAGGGAACCTTCACTCATCGTCTGACATTCGGTAACTATTATGCAATTGCGGCCCTATTTCTTCTTGGTCTGGCCTCATACGCCGATAGGCGCAATATCAAGATTTTATACTATGCGGCTTTTTCGTTGACGGCACTGGCCTCGATTTTTACTTACAATCGGGGCTCGCTTCTGGCCATGCTGGGCGGAATAGTAATATTTCTTCTTTGGCACGGTCGGCGATTATGGAAATTTACGGTTGCCCTGCTGGTTATACTGGTGATTATAGCGGCGGTAACCGCTCCGAGCCTTCTTGAGCGCTATCAGGATTCTTTTCAAACAGAACTGGAAGGCAAATATGCCGGCTCCCGTCTGGCTATCTGGAAAACCTCGGCCCGGATGGCGCTGGCGCACCCGCTTTTCGGGGTCGGGCCGGGCAATTTCAAGGCCAACTACATATATCACCGGGATCCGGAAAATGACCGAATCCATGGCCACGCTCACAATGATCTGCTTAATATTGCCGCCTATGGCGGTTTTCCGGCGGCCCTATTTTTCCTCGGCTTCTGGGTCGCTATTGTGTATAAATTATTGAAGCTTTTGGGAAAGCTCAAAAAGCATAATTTATCCCGCGGTATTGCGGTTGGCCTGCTATTGGGGACGGTGGTCTTTTTCCTGACCTCGATGTATGAAGCAACCTTTGCCGACGAGGAGATTCGGCTGTTTTTGATGGCTCTCTGGGGGCTGACCTACGGTTTGGCTCATCTGGTTAAGGGTGCCGAAGAAAAGGCCGAAAAGATGGGAGTAACTGAAAAAGTAGAAAACGCTTGACAATTTGGCCTTTAATATTATAATAGGGCGCTAAAAATGGTAAAGAAAGCTAAAAAAGACGAAGCAAATCGGTTTGAATGGCCGTTTGGACCGAAGAATTACCTGATCTTTGCGATCGGGATTCTGGTGATTGTGGTTGGCTATATTTCATTATGGGCCGGTTCGATAACACTGGCACCGATTCTGCTTGTTCTGGGGTACTGTGTTCTGATCCCGGTTTCGATTATCGTCAACGGGAAGAAAACCGTGCCGCCTGTCGAAAATGCTGAAGCTAAAGGCTAAGGGCTTGGATTAGTGGGGCAGTTAGCTCAGTTGGTTAGAGCACCTGCCTTACACGCAGGGGGTCACTGGTTCGAGTCCAGTACTGCCCAATTAATTAAAAGAACACAAAAGGGAAAAAAAGTAGAAGAAAACCTGTAAAGATCGAAAAGAGGTCTGGACAGGGACGCAAAATTAGCTTACATTCGCATTGCAAATAAAAGAATAGTCGGGGTTGTAGTTCAGTTTGGTTAGAACGCCTGCCTGTCACGCAGGAGGTCGCGAGTTCGAGTCTCGTCAACCCCGCTTTGATTTGTAAATAGACCCTTTGGCAAGTATGTCAAAGGGCTTTTTGTATGTGGGACAAAGAGTTCCGCGATAAAAGGTGCAGTTCGATAGTAATATATCAAGCAAATATCTCTTTTCTTCTTTGTTTTTCTGTAAATACATATCATAAGCAGAATTAGCCAGTTCTAGAATTTGTAATCCAGTTTGATAGAAATTTGAATTAGCATTCTGATGAGAATTGATTTCACTCTGAATATCAACAAGCTTGTTTTCCCAATCCGTAGATTTGCGCTTCCACATCTCGGCAGAAATCGTCCCATTTAGTTTATCTTCGTAGGCTCGATCAAGCATTTTGCTCGTCTGATCATATTTCCTTCGCAGACTTGCAATCGACTCTTGGTGATATTTCACTCTATCTTGTTGGCTTTCCAGGAGAGCCTTCTTTAAATCATCAATAACATTCGGCTGGACTCTTACTTGCTTGACGACACTGGCAAACATCTCAATCAAGTCTTCTTCTCGGACCCAGATATTATCGCAAGTGCCCTTATATTGGGTGCAATGATAGTAGATGTATTTTCCTTTCTTAATCTCAGGAGTCATGGAGCATCCGCATTTCCCGCACTTAATTAGACCCGCCAAAGCGATATTCCGTTTTGTCTCTTTGGGATGATTGGCACGTTGAAAGGTCGCTTGAACCCGATCAAATAGTTCTTTCGATATTAGCGGCCGATGACAGCCAAAGTAGCGTTTGTTCTTCCAAACAAACTCGCCATGGTAAATGGGATTTTTCAATATTCGATGGATTCCAGCCTTATTTATGGTCATAGAATTGCGTGAAAACAAACCTGATTCTTTGGCCCTGATAGCCAGTTTTTCCAGAGAATTTTCACCCGATGCATACCATTCGAATAATCTTTTTATAAATGGCCCCTTGTTTGGATCGGGTTCAATACAATGTGTTTCCTTATTATTCAAATATCCAACCGGCGCTTTCGACGGCCATTCGCCTTGCTCTGCCTTTTCAACTTGACCCTTTTTGACCTCTTCGGAAAGATTGTCGATATAGTTTTTGGCCATTAATACTTTAATGCCATGCAAAAATTTTTCAGAAGATTTCGATTCAGAAGACAGAATGAAATTCTCTTTAACGAAATGTATTTCAGCATCCAATTCGTCAAGCGTGACCCAATCCTTTATATTCCTATAAAGACGATCTGTTTTTTCAACAAGAACTACTATCTCCTTAGAATTTCGTCTAAGGTGAGTAAGCATTTTGTCAAATCCGGTCCTTCCTGTAACTTTGGCGGTTTCCACATCAATAAATTCTTCGTCTACTGCCAATCTTTTTTCATTGGCATAATTCCTCAGCAATTTTAGCTGTGATGGGATGGAATAGCCTTCCTTTTCCTGCTCCTTTGAGGATACCCTTGCGTAGATATGGTCTTCCCCTAAAAAAATGGACACATAGTTAAGATAGGGTAGCCGCCCGTTCGAAGTCAACTGGATTTTTAAAACCCAGGCTCGAATGACGGCG
>PGXB01000048.1 GCA_002838945.1 candidate division Zixibacteria bacterium HGW-Zixibacteria-1 | reverse complement strand
CCATGACGCCTTGGGCGGTCTCCCTCCGACGGTCTTCCGTGAACAACAAACTGTCAAAAACTCTACTTATGAAGTGTCCACTTGACAGGGAAGCTTACGCCCCCCCAAAGATCAAATAAAATATATAAAAGGTAGACGCCAGTATATATTTGTAAATTATCAGTAAATGATATAAGGAAACCAAAAAAGATGGCCAATAAGAAAATAACAAGATAGGTTTTAGCCTTAATCCGCGGCGCTGTAGATTCATTGAGGTATTGTGCCAGCATTGTTAGTTCGTGATGGCTTGCAATCGCATATCGCAGAAAAAGCAAAAAAGTAATTAAACCTAGAGTCGCCGATTCAATAAACAAAACTAAATCTGAGGTAAATAGCCTGGCATATTTGTCCCAAGATGGGATTAATGCAGCTAAGAAGAATGTAATGGCCATCCCAGCGGCCCAAAGCATGTTCAGTGTCTGATAGGATTTGCTATCTAGCCTACTCACTCAAAATTCTTCCTAATAGGAATGACCGACAGGTTTATCCAGATGAATTCCTTACACCTTATAAATATTAGGAAAAATGCAAGCGTTGTCAACTATTTTCTTGGCAGCCCTAATAATAGAATAACTATTCGACCGTTACGCTTTTGGCCAGATTGCGCGGCTGATCGATATCGCACCCCCTCAAAACGGCTATATGATAGGCCAATAATTGTAGTGGAATACTGGCCAGAATCGGCGTGAATAACGGATATGTTTTTGGTATATGAATGACATGGCCGACTTTTTCTTCGATCTCGGAGTCACCCTGGCTGGCGATGGCAATGACCTTGCCGTGCCTCGCCCGCACTTCCTCGATATTCGAAAGCACCTTATCATAGACGGCATCTTTAAGCGCAACCACCACCACCGGCATATTTTCGTCAATCAGCGCGATCGGACCATGCTTCATTTCCGCCGCCGGATAGCCCTCGGCATGGATATATGATATTTCCTTCAGCTTGAGGGCGCCTTCAAGCGCGGTCGGGAAATTGACCCCGCGCCCCAGATAAAGGAAATTATTGCTTCGGTAATATTGTTCGGCGATTTTCTTTATCTGGCTTTCGGTCTCAAGAATCTGCTCCACCTGACCCGGAATATTGTTAAGGAACCGAATCAGTTCCTTTCCCTTCTGGGCGGAAATATTCCGCATGCGGCCCAAAAGGAGGGCAATCTCAAAGAGAACCATCACCTGTGATGTAAAGGCCTTGGTCGAGGCCACCCCGATTTCCGGTCCGGCATGAATATACACGCCGCCATCGGTCTCACGGGCAATCGAAGAACCGACCACATTGCAGATACCCAGGACGGTGGCGCCCATCTTTCTGGCTTCACGAAGAGCGGCCAGAGTATCGGCCGTCTCACCGGACTGGCTGATGACAAAAACCAGCGTTCCCGGCTTGATGATAGGCAAACGATAGCGAAATTCGGAGGCATACTCGACTTCGACCGGTATACGCGCCATCTCCTCGATGACGTATTCACCGATCAGGGCGGAATGCCAGGATGTGCCGCAGGCAGTTATAATAATGCGGTCGATATTCTGCAATTCGTCATATTGGAGGTTCAGACCGCTGAGCCTGGGTATGCCCTCATCATAATTAAGCCGCCCGCGAATTGCGTTGGCCAGTGTTATCGGCTGTTCATGAATCTCCTTCTGCATGAAATGCTCATAGCCGCTTTTTTCGATCTGGTCAAGTGTCCAGGAAATTTCTTCGATCTGAGGCATACGCAGAAGATTTTTATCCACGGCGGTGACTTCATATTTATCGGCGGTCACGGTGACGATGTCGCCCTCTTCGAGATAAACCGCCCGGTTGGTGTAGGCAAGAATAGCGCTCATATCCGAAGCCACGAAATTTTCATTAACGCCGCACCCGACCACCAGCGGGGAGCCCTGCCGGGCGGCCACGATTTTACCCGGTTCATGCGAGGCGATTACGACAATGCCGTAGGTCCCCTCTACCTGAGTCAGCGCTATTCGCGTCGCTTCGGTAAGGTCGCCTTCATAGTACTCTTCGATCAACTGGACCAGTATTTCGGTATCGGTCTGGGTTTTGAACTTGTGGCCCCGCTCTTCGAGAAAGGCTTTTAAGGCCCGATAGTTTTCGATAATTCCGTTATGCACCAGAGCGATTTGGTCCTTGCTATCCAGATGCGGGTGGGCATTGATAATGGTCGGTTCGCCATGAGTCGCCCAGCGGGTGTGCGCGATGCCGGAAGTAGCATTGTATTCTTTTCCCTTAAGCTGTTCTTCCAGACAGACTATTTTCCCCACACATTTTTCGACCGTCAGAGCGCCGTTTTCGGCAAGCACAATACCGGCCGAATCATAGCCGCGATACTCAAGCCTTTTCAGTCCCTGAATCAGGACCGGCAGCGCCTGGCGAAAGCCGACATATCCAACAATACCGCACATAATTTTTATTCCTGCTTATTAGAATTTTTCAATAAACCGTGTTGTCTCATCCCATTCCCGCTTACCACGCATCCCCTTGGTACAATACTTATATAATTAATTATCGGCAAGGTTCCGGGCAAATCCAACAGTGATTTTACCGCCTTTTAATGGTATCAAAACAGGCTCGAACACGGAAGTCCCGGCTTGGTTCCTCTCAAGTATTAAAACGTAAAAAAAACTACTATTTTAAGATAATAATACGAAAATGACAAAAAAACAATTGTATCAATCGACATTGCCAATAATCGATTGACAATGACAAAAGTGGACCTATTATTAGGGATAATAATATATTTCCCGGGAAGATTATGCCGTTATTGAAGTTTGGTGAACTGGAACTGAATTATCAGACTTGTGGCGACGGGCCGACGGCCCTGCTTTTTATCCATGGTTTGGGGGGCAATGGAAATAGCTGGAAATACCAGATTGACCACTTCCGCAAAGATTATGAAGTCGTGACGATCGACCTGTTCGGTCACGGGCAAAGTTTCAAAGATGTCGACCCGGTCATGGCCCCAAGGTTCGATGCCGAAGCAGCGGTCAACTTGATGCAGAATGTTGTCAAAAAACCTTATTTCGTAATAGGTCATAGTTTCGCCACCAATATTATCCCGGAAATTATTAAGCTGGACATATCTAAATTAAAAGGGGTTGTTTTCGTCGATTGCGTCTTTCAGGGTTTTGATGAAGTAATAGAATCTCGCAAGACTTTTGCCGCAAAGATGCTGGCCCTGTCGGGCGATGCGCTGATAGTCGAGACTGCATTATGGTATGATAGCATTATCGGGACAAAAGTATCATCCGAAGATCGTGACTTCATTCACTCGTCCCTGAAACAATGCAATATCAGATGGCTCTTCGAGTCGGTGGCCGGATGCCGGGATTACTGTTCGAAATATCCCCCCAAAGAAACCCCGATAAGAGATACTTTGCCTGTTTTTGTCATGGAAGCCGATAATGGCGTCGGCACCGATCTTCGCAAATCATGGGTGAATCATTTCATGAGTGCCCGTTACTTTTTATTTGAAGACGCCGGGCACTTTTTCTTTGTTACCGAGAGAGACAAATTCAACAAATTACTATCCGGTTTTCTTAAGGATAATTCTGAATAGGCAAGAAATTATTCGGCCAGGATCTTTTTCATTCGGGTGTGAATTTTTCGATTCCCGGCCAGAATATATTTGTCGTAAATAGAATACTTTCCACCCTGGAAATCGGTGACAATTCCACCGGCTTCCTCGACAATAATTTTGGCCGCGGCGGTATCCCAGGGATGCAGTTTCAGCTCCCAGAATCCGTCAAACCTCCCGCAGGCAAGATAGCAGAGATCGAGCGCCGCCGAGCCGGCTCGCCGGACACCCCGGGCGGTTTTGGCAAAGCGCCGGAAGTAGTTCAAATTATCCTCACGTGAATTTCCGATGTCGTAAGGAAACCCGGTGGCCAGCAGGGCGTTTTCGAGTTTCGATTGATTCGAAACCCGGATTTTTTTCCGATTCAAAAAGGCCCCGCCGCCACGGCAGGCATGGAACATCTCATCCCGCTCCGGGTCAAACACCACTCCGGCCACGATGCTGCCTTTATATTCCAATCCGATTGAGACACAGTAAAAGGGAAAATCATGAGCAAAATTAGTCGTCCCATCCAATGGGTCGATGATCCATCGGTAATCGGAGTGATTGTCGCGGGCGGCTTCTTCCTCGGCAAGAATGGAATGACTTGGAAATTTTTTGGAAACGGCGCCGACAATGTACTTCTCCGAGGCCAGGTCGGCATCGGTGACAAGATCGACTCTTCCCTTGAGCATTATCCGGTGTCTTTGGCGGCTTTTCTTGAGCAAAATTCCGCCTGCTTCCCGGGCCATCTTCCGGGCAAAAGCGGTCAGTTGTTTGAGTTCGCTGTTTGAAATCATGATTACCTCGCCGCCTTTATCTCATCCCGTTTGAACTGCATCTGATACAACCTGTAATATATGCCCTTCTTTTCCAGCAGTTCGTGATGTTTGCCCATTTCACGAAGACGTCCATGATGCAATACAATTATTTTATCGGCTTTTTCGATCGTCGAAAGCCGGTGGGCGATAATGATGGCCGTCCGATTTTCCAGCAGTTTATCCAGAGCTTTTTGTATCATCCTTTCGGTCGCGGTATCGACCGAACTGGTGGCCTCATCCAGCACCAGAATATTGGGATTGAAGGCCAGCGCTCGCGCGAAAGAAAGAAGTTGCTTCTGCCCGGTGGACAATGTCGCTCCGCGCTCCTTGACTTCGGCGCCGAGGCCGCCCTCCTGTTTGACTATGAAATTATACAGGTTTACTTTTTTTAAAGCATCAATCAATTGATCGTCGGTGATATCATCACTGCCGAGCCGAATATTACCGGCATAATCTCCCGAAAAAATAAAGACATCCTGGAGGACCAATCCCAATTGCGAGCGTATGGTGGAGCTCGACATGTCCTTCAGCTCGACACCATCAAGTTTTATGGATCCTTTCTGATAATCATAGAATCTGAATAAAAGTGATACCAGCGATGTCTTGCCGGCGCCGGTGGCACCGACTATGGCCACTTTCTCGCCGGGTTCGACGGTGAAACTGACATCCCTGAGAACGTCCTCGCCCGAATTATAAGCAAACGTAACATTCTCGAATTCGATTTTTCCCTTGAATTCCTTCGGCCTGGTGCCGTTCCCCTCCTCGGCAAACTCCGGTTTGGTGTCAAGCAGCTTGAATATCCGCTCCGAGGAGGCCATCGATGACTGCAGGATATTGTACTTTTCTGCCAGGTCGCGAATGGGATTGTAGAATCTCTGGACCAGTTGAATAAAGGCGACCAACTCGCCAAAAGTGAGCATTTCGGAATTTATCTGGATGCCGCCATAATAGATTAATATGGCCATCGAAAGGGCGCTGATAATTTCAACGACCGGAAAGAAGACCGCATAATAATAAATTGATTTCAAATGGGCGCTTCGCAGATCGGAATTGATGGAAGAGAATTTCTCAAAAGTTGCGTTCTCCCGGGTGAAAAGCTGTATGACGGTCATGCCGGTGACATGCTCCTGCACGAAAGAATTCAGCCGGGCCAGTTTAAGTCGAATCTGCCGGTATATATCACGAACTTTTTTCCTGAATACCGCCGTAGCCAGCACCAGCAGCGGCAAAACTATCAATGTCAGAAGAGCCAGTTTCCAGTTGTAGTAAAGAAGCGCCGCGACGATCCCCGCAAGTGTTATGATATCACCGAATACCGAAACCAGGCCCGATGAAAACATTTCATCGAGCACATTAACATCGTTGGTCACTCTGGTCACCAGACGGCCGACCGGGTTTTTATCGAAAAATCCCAGGTGCAATTTTTGCAGATGCTTGAAGATCTGCATTCTGATGTCGTATTGCACTTTCTGGCCGATGAACATGGTAATGTACATCTGGACATACTGAAGCAGGAACACCGCTACCAGAATTCCGGCATAGGCCAGGGCAACCCGGGGAAGGCCGGAGAGATCTTTGGTCACCAGGTACTTGTCGATCCCGATCTGAATCATGACCGGAAGAAGCAACTGCAGGAGAGATCCTGACACCAGTAGAAATACGGCCAGACCGAGCTGCCACCGGTAGGGGCGAACATAGCTCAACAACCGCCGCATCAGGCGGGAGTCATAGGCTTTACCGAGTACTTCCTCTTCATGATAATTGTTATAATCGGCCATGCTACATCTTCTTCAATTCTTCCTCGATTAACTGCGCCTGATACAAAGTGGCGTACTTCCCTTTCCGGCTCATTAATTCGCCGTGATTGCCCGATTCGATTATTCGGCCATCCTCCAGATAAAGAATCATATCGGCATCCTTAACGGCCGAGGCCCGGTGCGATATGATAATCGACGTTCTCTTACTGAGTTCGGACCGCATCCTGAGATTGATAAGATGTTCGGTCTCGGTATCGACGGCGCTGGTGGCATCATCCAGAATCAGAATTTTCGGCGCGGTGGCAATAGCACGGGCAATAGCCACTCTTTGCTTCTGCCCGCCGGACAAGGTGATACCCCGTTCGCCCAGAACCGTGTCATAACCATGGGGGAATTCTCGAATTTCTTCATCGATCACAGCCGCTTCCGCCGCGGTCGTGGCCAGTTCGTGATTCCTGTCATCAACGCCAAAAAGTATGTTATTGCGCAGGGTGTCGGAAAAGAGGAACGGTTCCTGCGGAACAAAACCGATCTGCCGCCGCAGGGCATTGAGATCCCAGTCATTTATATCGGTATCATCGATAAAGAGCATGCCGCGTTTAATCGGGAAGATCCGCGCGATCGTCGAGACCAGTGTGGATTTCCCCGATGCGGTCGGCCCGACAATGCCAACCATCATTCCCGGCTCGATGACAATATCTATACCATGCAAAATCTCGTTACCGTTGTAGCCGAAATCGAGTTTTCGAAATTCGATTTTACCCTTCAAATCACGTCGTACATCCGAGCCGGCTTTCGACTGAACATCCGGTGTCGTGTCAAGAATCCTGTTAATGCGGTCGAGCGAGGCTTTTCCCCGCTGGTACAAAGAAACCACCCAGCCCATGGCAATCATCGGCCATATGAGCATCGACAAATACGCAAAGAAAGCGACCAGGGTGCCAAGGCTGATGGTCCCGGCAACGACCGCTTTACCTCCGAAATAAAGCACGAACAGATTGACCGTACCTGCAATGGCAAACAGTACCGGCATCGACAGCGCCAGGATTTTAATCATGTTCATATTGAGGGCAATGTAGTGTTGGCTGTGCCCTGAGAAATTATCAATTTCCGGCTGCTGCTGGTTATAGGCGCGTATCACCCTGACACCGGCCAGGTTTTCCTGGACCCGTGAAGTCAGGACCGCGAAATAATTCTGAATTTTTGCGTAGCGTTTATGAATCGCATGTCCGACGCGATTGACCACGACCGAAAGAAGCGGCAATGGAATCAGCGAATATAAAGCCAGTTCCGGTGACAGGTAAAACATCAGCGATATGGCGATCGCTGCCGAGACAAAACCGTTCGCGATGTGCATCAATCCGGGCCCGACCATCATTCTTACCGCTTCGATATCATTGGTGGCCCGGGCCATGATGTCGCCGGTGCGGTTATTATAATAGAAAGTCGGATTGAGTTTTAAAAGATGCGCAAAAAGATCGGCGCGAAGATTATACTCGAATTTTCGGGACATCCATATAATGGTCCGGCGCATCAGAAAACGAAAAACGCCCGAACCGAGCGAAAACAGTACAATCAAAAGGGCTATTTTCAGCAGGTCGCCGGAAGGGGCCTTTTTTTCGAGCTTATCAAAGGCGGTCTTCATCAAATACGGGTTTACCATCATCAAGCCGTTGGAGGCAACTACGGCCAGTCCGCCGACAATGATATACCACCGATATTGTTTCAGGTTTTTCGTGATAACCCTGAAGCGCCCTTTGATTTTATTTTCATTCTTCGGCATAATATTACTAAAACGCCTTATTGGCAGGCCGGTTCCAAATCACCATCTCCAATTTCTACTTTTTTGAATATAATAAAAGATTGGCAAAAAGCTTGATGGCATCAGGATCAAGATTGCGAATCATTTCCAGCAGGGGTAAACCGCAAAAAATAAGCGTTCCCTCGCCGATTCTCGTTTCCGACAACACCGTGGCGCCTTCTTCGGCATCAATAACCCGCTCGCCGGGAAAGACAACGGCCGAACGTGATTCATAATTATCGGCGGCGCGTTTCAGTAAACCCGGAACGTTCACCTCGTATTTTTCCTTAAAAAACGGGTGGTTGCCGGTCTTTGCCCGGAAGTCTTTCGAGGCGGTTTTTGATCCTGACGGAACAATCGAGACCGGCAGGAGATTTTCGCCCCATTGGCCGGGGCGGCTGAAGGCGATCACTGTCCCTCCCATCTCCAAATATGCCTTCAGCTTATCGCTAAGAAGCGGCTGCAGCTGGGGATCATCCATGGTTCCCGAACCTATAACAACCACATTATAATAGTCAAATTCCCGCGCCTTGATATAGCGGTCGGTCAGGCTCTTGTAAACGGCATCGGTCTGCATCAGAATATCTTCCAACAGCCCGTTATTATCAGCCAGAACAGCAATAATCAGGCTGCCCGGGAGATCGAATTCCGCCTGCCGGACATAAGCAATATCCGAAGTGAGCAAACCGGTTTTGTCGCTGACATTTATTATCACTTCCTGCCTCTGAATACCCAGACTTTTGGTCACGGCCAGCGGGATTTTGATTTCCACTGCCGTTTGTCCGGTTCGAAGTTCAAGTCTTTTTTCATAGGCTCCGATATGAATGCCGGGCGGCACCGTTATATCGATATCGACCGCGCCGGCAAAATCAGCCGGTTTGGTTATAATTGCCTTGAGGTACGCCGATTCGACCAGTTTATCGAGACTCAGTTCAGGAAAAGGCTGGATAATCAGAAAATCAGGCACGAATTCGACCGAAAAACCGGTTCTTTCAAACGCGCCGGCACTATAGGTAAATTCAATATCTTTTCCGGCATATAGAACATGGCCGATAAACTGCAATGAATAATCATTTCCTTCATCATTTTGATGCAGGGGAGCATCAATTGAATATTCCCTTATGAGAGTATTGTTGGGCAGAAGGTCGGTCCAGTTGGAATCGATAACAGTTGTTTGCTTGCTCCAGGCCGGCTTTAGCTCAAGGCGACCCGCCCTGACCGAAGTATAGCCATTGTTATTTATCTCGGCCTTAAACTTGAACTTCCGGCCTTCAGCCGTTTCAATCATCGATATATTTCCGCGATAATCCACTTTGGCTTCATAAAAGATGGCATCCACTATGGAAGATATACTGTTTTCGATATATCGGGCGACAAGCGATGTCGCATCAACCTGGCCGAGCTGATAATAATAGGTCTGCCTGATTTTTTTAGCCTCCTGCAGCGCTTTCAGCAGGAGTTCGATTCGTTCATTGCCCTGAGCCTTCAGGGCGTCACTTATGAACGTCACATAATTCTTGCGATTAATTGCCAGAGCGCTTCGCTGAACCATGCTTTCGATATTTTTCTCTATGATCCGGTCGAACTTGAACCGGTCGAGACCGCTTAGAAAAGCCGGTTTCTGGCCTGTTACGGGTGTCCGGTCGCGGATCAAATCATAAATGGAATATATTTCCTCGTGGTTGCGCACCGGGACACCAAGACCCGCGTCTTCGGCCATTTGCACCATTTCCTCATATTTTGAATCCCAGTACTGCTTTGATTTCAAATAGACGCCCCGCCCCTCGACATCGGTCATTCGGCGATAGAACTTGCTGATATAAAACACCTGTGAAGTATCGAATTCCATATTCAGCAGATAATTTTCAAGAGCACGCATGGTGCCGTCGCTGAACTGCCCGGCGAATATAACTATATCGGGGAGTTCACCGCCGAATGTAATCGAGATTAGAGAGTCAAGAAGGCCTGAAGAAGTATCATTGACCAGATACCGGGATGAAATAATATTATACCGGTCGGAGTTATGATACAATTGTTTGAACACCGGCCCGGTACCCGCCGTGACCAGATCGACACGGCAGCCGTTTTCCGCAGCAAAATAATATATCAGCGGCCAGTCAATCTGACCGGCGCTCTCATACAGGTAGGCCACCCTGATATCGGTCAGCAAATTTATGGTATTGGCCGAAACAGAGGCGCCGCAAAATGCCATACCCAGAATCAGGCATACTATCAGTAAATTTTTAAGCGAAGCCATCGGGCGGAATATAGAATGTTCTATATTTTGTGTCAAATCCAAATAAAAAGCCGCCGGTTTTATCCGGCGGCTCTAACGAATATTACGGCCTTATAAAGCCTGTTTCTCTTTTAACTTATTATATAGTTTTTCGGCGATTTCTTCGGGCGTGGCGCCCTCAATAATTTCGCCCTTCTGTCGCGGCGGGGGCGATGCTATTTTGGTTTTCCTGGTATATGAATTGGCTCCCACACCGGCGCCATCAAGACCGATATCGGCCGCAGACCATTTGGTCACCGGAGATTTCTTGGCCATCATTTTGCCTTTGAGTGAAGGCAGTCTCGGCTCATTGATTTCCTTGACAACCGATACCACCGAAGGAAGCGCGGTCTCAACAATATCATAACCTTCCTCGGTGGTTCGCCAGACAACCGCTTTGCCGTCGCCGATGGAATCGATCTTTTTCACAAACATAACCTGGGGCAGGTCAAGATTGGCCGCGACAGCGGCCGGCACCTGGGCCGAGTCATCGTCAACCGCCTGTTTTCCGGCCAGGATCAGGTCATAACCGCCAAGTTTCTTAAGGCCGGCGGCCAGGATTTTGGCGACCGCCTGCGGATCCGATTTATCGAAAGCAGGATCAGTGATCATAATGGCTTCATCGACCCCGAGGGCCAGACAGGCTCTGAGGGCGGATTCGGATTTTTCCGAACCAAGCGTCATTACCGTCACCTTCCCGCCGTTTTTCTCTTTTAGCCGCAAACCCTCTTCAACCGCGAATTCATCAAATGGATTTACGATACCGGGGCCGGACGGCAAGACGACTTCGCCGGCCGCCGCATCGATCTTCACCAATTCCACTTCCGGCACCTGTTTAATGAGAATAACTATATTCATTCGATCCTCCCGTCAAAACGGTCAAGAAACATTATTTCAGATTTTTTATTAGATAAGAAATTTTGGGGCAAATGTCAATATCCGCCCGGTGACATTAGTCTTCTTTGCTCGTTTCATCATATTCGAGAGACTTAAGAAACTGCAGAGATTCCGCGGCGGCGCGCTGCTCGGCTTCTTTCTTCGATGCCCCGGAACCGGAACCGGTAATATTGCCGGTCGTCCGCACGACGACATTGAAGATTTTCTCATGGTCGGGACCCGTTTCGGAAACGACCTCATAATAGGGCGGCTCCTGTCCCCGGCTCTGGAGATATTCAAGCAATTCGCCTTTGTAGTTGCGCTGGGAAGTGTCGGCGAGCAACTCCGCCGATCGGGCTATGATCACCTGATTGATGAATTTCGCTGAAGTTTCAAGACCGCTGTCCAGATACATGGCGCCGATCACAGCCTCCATGGCATCCGAAATTATCGAGGCTCTTTCCCGCCCGCCCGATTTTTCCTCCTCGGATGACAGCAGGATAAGGTTGTTCAGGCCGATCTCGATGCCGACTTTGGCCAGCGTGATTTCATTGACCAGAATCGCCTTGGTTTTGGTTAAATCACCTTCATTATATTCGGTATGCAATTTGAAGAGGTACTCGGCGATGACCAGGCCAAGAACCGAATCACCGAGGAATTCGAGTCTTTCATTCGACGGCAGATGATTTTCATTGGTATAAATATAGGAGCGGTGAGTTAGGGCTTCGACGAGTAAAGTCGGATTTTTAAACTCATACCCGAATTTTTTATAGAATTCAAAAGCAAGCTCGGCATAAGCTTGCTTTTGAGTTTTCCTGAAGATCTTTTTTATGGATCCAAATAGCTTCACAGCTATAATTAACCATTGAATCTGCGACCGGTCAGCGACACATTATGCCCGCCAAAACCAAAAGAATTCGAGAGAAATGTATCAAAATGCATCTCCCTGGCTTTGTGAGGGACATAATCGAGATCGCATTCCGGGTCTGGATTATCCAGGTTAATGGTCGGATGCAGCATATCACTCTGCATCGACATTATCGACGCGATAAATTCAACGGCTCCGGCGGCGCCCAGTAGATGCCCCACCATCGATTTCGTGGAATTTACCGGTATTTTATATGCTCTTTCACCAAAGACAGCCTTGATTGCCTTGGTTTCGGCCGGATCACCCAAGCCTGTGGCAGTTCCATGGCTGTTGATATAGTCGATATCCTCCGGTTTGAGTCCGGCATCCCTGATGGCATTGACCATGGCCACTCGCGCACCGCTTCCATCCGGAATCGGCGCTGTCATGTGGTAAGCATCACAGGTCATCCCGGCTCCGATGATTTCCGCATATATTCTTGCGCCTCGCGCCCTGGCCGATTCCAGCGATTCCAGTACCAGCATCCCCGATCCTTCACCCATGACAAAACCATCACGGTCCTTGTCAAAGGGCCGGGATGATTTTTTGGGTTCATCGTTCCGGATGCTCAAGGCATGAGCCGAGCAAAATCCCGCCAGGGAGGAGGGAGTTATGGCGGCTTCGGTGCCCCCCGCAATCATTATATCGGCGTCTCCTCTCTGGATGATTTTGAAAGCGTCCAGAATGGCATGCGATGCCGATGAGCAGGCCGAAACAGTAGCATAATTGGGCCCCCTGAAACCGAAGCGCATGGCCACCAACCCGGCGGACATGTCGATAATCATCATCGGAATGAAGAATGGCGACACGCGACCCGGGCCCGAGGTCAATAGAGTCTCATGCTGCTTCTCAAAAGTGCCGATACCGCCGATGCCGGAGGCTATTATCACTCCGGCCCGGAAAGGATCGACGCTCTCGGGATTGAGTCCGCTGTCGTTGATTGCCATCTGTGCCGCCGATATCGCATATTGCTCGGAAAGATCCATTCGGCGGACCTCTTTCTTATCCAAATAGGCAATTGGATCGAAGCCCGAAACTTCGGCGGCAATTTTACTGGGATAGTCAGTGACATCAAACCGGGTTACCTTGTCGATCCCGCAGTCGCCCCTGACAAGAGCCTGCCAATAATCGTCAAGAGTACACCCCAGCGGAGTAACCACTCCCATACCGGTTATTACGGTTCTAACATGTTCCATTTAGATCAGCTTTGAAAGAGATGATTAGACGTGGTCCTTGATATAGTTAATGGCATCACCAACAGAGGTAATTTTTTCCGCATCTTCATCCGGAATTTCCAGAGAAAATTCCTCTTCAAGAGCCATAACCAGTTCCATGGTATCCAGCGAATCAGCGCTGAGGTCATCGATAAATTTGGCCGATTCGGTTACCTGCGAGGCGTCAACACCAAGCTGTTCGACAATAATGTCCTTTACTTTCTGTTCGATTTCTGCAGACATTCAGAGCTCTCCTTAAGTTTACTTAAATGCCAAAATTGATTTCAATTCTAATACATTAAAAGTCCGCCGTCAATACCTAAGACTTGCCCCGTGATGTAAGAAGCCTCGTCGGAGGCCAAAAAGGCCACGGCCGAAGCGACATCCTGCGGCTGCCCGAAGCGTTTAAGCGGTGTGCTTTGCATAAATGATTCCCGGACCGCCTCCGGAAGGCTTTTCGTCATTTCGGTTTCTATAAAGCCGGGGGCAATGGCATTGACCGTAATTCCCCGGGCGGCAAGCTCACGCGCCGATGATTTGGTCAACCCGATCAACCCGGCCTTGCTGGCCGAATAATTGGCCTGGCCGACATTGCCCATGCGGCCGACAACCGATGATATATTGACGATACGTCCGTAACGCTGCTTCATCATAACCTTGGCGGCGGCCTGAGTAACCAGGAAGGCGCCTTTAAGATTAACGCTGATGACCTTATCCCAAGACTCTTCGGACATCCGAATCAGAAGAGTGTCCTTGGTAATACCGGCGTTATTGACGACTATATCAATCTTTTCGTATTTGGCGATGACAGTATCAAACATATTTTTGACATCTTCGCCGCTGGTTACGTCGGCCTTAAAAGCAAAAGCCTCGTATCCCTTCTCCTTGAATTCCCTAACCGTCTCCTCGGCCTGCTCCATGAGCACGTCGGAAATAACAACCGCCGCCCCCAGGGAAGCAAGTTTTTCGGCTATCGCCTTGCCCAGTCCGCGGGCGGATCCGGTTATAAGAGCGGTTTTTCCCTTAAAATCCATTTATTTTCTCACTCCACTCGTGTGGCTTCATATTTTTCGATATCTTCAAGGGTGTCGATATTGTATATCTGAGCGTCATTCAATTCGCGCTTGAAAAGACCCGACAGGACCTTGCCGGGGCCGATTTCAAAAACAGTGTCAACTCCCCCGTTCTTTATGTACTGCATGGTCTGATACCATCTGACCGGGGAGGTAATTTGATCGACCAGAAGCTCTTTCAATTTTTCGGGATCATTTTCGGCCCGGCCGGTAACATTGGGAATAACATTTATCCGGGGCGCTGCGAATTCAAGCTTTGCGAGATATTTGCGCATGCCGTCGCGGGCCGGTTCCATCAAAGGGGAATGAAAGGCTCCGCCGACTTCGAGCATAATCGCCCGTTTGGCGCCCTTCTCCTTGCACAGGCGGCAGGCTTCTTCGACGCCGTCAATCGCGCCCGAAATTACAATCTGGTTGGCCGAGTTATAATTGGCCGGAACGACAACACCTTTTGCCGAAGCCATTTCACAGCATTCAGCAATGCTGGTTTCATCGAGTCCCATTATTGCCGCCATCGTGCCTTTATTCTTGCGGCAGGCTTCTTCCATGAGGGCCGAGCGTTTTACGACGGCACGAATAGCATCTTCCGGGGACAAAACCCCCGACAGGGCGAGCGAACCATATTCGCCCAGGGAATGGCCGGCGGTCAGCGATGCCGTGGGCAGACGGTCTTTAAGAATTGTCAGGACCGCCAGTGAATGCAGCAATATTGCGGGTTGAGTAAAACGGGTTTCCTTGAGTTTCTCCGCGGGACCGTTGAATGACAGAGCCGCGATATCTTCACCTATTTCTTTTGATGCAATATCATACAATTTGCGAACATCGGCATTCGATTCGTACAAATCCCGGCCCATGCCGACATACTGCGAAGCCTGTCCCGGAAAAACAACTGCGACTGTACCCATATTAGTTCCTTACCATTTGACAAGAGCCGCGGCCCAGGTCAGTCCCCCGCCGAAAGCCGCCATCAGGACAATGTCATTCTTTTTGATGCGGCCGGTACTGACGGCCTCTTCGAGGGCAATCGGCACGGAGGCCGATGATGTATTGCCGTATTTTTCTATATTTACGAAGACTTTTTCTTCGGGGATGCCGAGTCTCTGCGCGGTCGATTTGAGGATCCTGATATTGGCCTGATGCGGAACCATGACGGTAACATCTTCAGCAGTCAGGTTGGCCTCGGCGATGACTCTCTTCGAAGCATCGGCCATCTGGCGAACGGCATGTTTCATCACCTTGCCGCCGTCCATAATGATATCGAAATGATGCCCGTTCAATGAATTTATTTTGTGGGCGGGTGAATCGGAGCCGCCATCGGGAATACACAACAAATCGGCGTATCGGCCGTCCGATTTGATATAGGTGGACAGAATTCCACTGTCATCATCGGAGGGTTCGAGAATCACGGCGCCGGCGCCGTCACCGAACAAAACACAGGTGCTTCGATCGGTATAATCGGTTATCGACGACAGCTTTTCCGCCCCTATAACCATAATTTTCTTGAATTGACCGCTCTTGATATAGGCATTACCTATTGACAGGCCGTGCAGGAACCCGGCGCAGGCCGCCACAATATCGAGGCCGGCGGCATTGACCAAACCGAGTTTTTCCTGGACTAGGCAGGCTGTCGAAGGAAGCCTTTTATCCGGAGTAACCGTCCCGATAATGAGCATCTCGATTTCTTCCGGCGCCACTCCGGCCATTTCAAGAGCCTTGCGGCCGGCGGCCGTACACATGTCCGAATTCGACTCGCCCTCGGCGCAGATCCATCTTTCCTTTATCCCGGAACGGCTGGTGATCCACTCATCCGACGTATCGACCATTTTTTCCAGGTCGGCATTAGTCAGAAGGCGAGACGGATGGAAAGATCCCAGTCCGGTTATTTTCGTTCTTACTATCCTGTCCATTCTTTATTCCATTACCATTATTAAGTGCCATTTCCTTGCGAATGTTTTCGCTGATCTTATGACGATACATATCGGCCGCTACCATGACGGCGTTCTTTATGGCCTTGGGCGATGAGGCCCCGTGACAGATGATGCAGACACCATCAACACCAAGAAGCGGCGCCCCGCCATATTCCGAATAATCGAAAGTATTACGAAGCCTCTTCAAAAACGGTGTCATTAATGTCGCTCCAATACGGGAAAAGATATTTGTCTGCACCTGGTGCTTGATCTTTCTGGTCAGGTAAGACTCAACCGATTCGGCGAATTTGAGAATAATATTCCCAACAAAACCATCCATAACAATAACATCCGCCTTGGCTTCAAGAATATCGCGCCCCTCGACATTGCCGATAAAATTAAGCCCCGAATTTTCAAACAGGCTCCAGGTCTGAAAGGTCTGTTCATTACCCTTGCTTTTCTCCTCACCGATGGAAATGAGCCCGACCCGCGGAGAGGTCCGTCCGGTCATCAAAGATGCATAAATCGACCCCATGACTCCGAACTGATAAAGATGCATCGGCCGGCAGTCAACATTGGCCCCAACATCCAGAACCAGCGCCGGTCTCCCGGTTATGGTTGGGAAAAGACCGACAATAGCCGGGCGGCTGACACCCTCGATTTTTCCGAGAGTTACAACCGATGAGGCCATCACGGCGCCGGTGTTTCCAGCGGAAACAAAGGCGTCCGCCCGCCCCTCTTTCTGCATCTTGAGGCCAACGGCGATCGACGAATTTCTTTTTCGGATTCCCTCGGTCGGGGCATCGCTCATGGCCACGGCATAGTCGGCGTTTTCGCTGACAATATTTGACGGCATATCTTTCTGCCGTCCGATAAAATCGGTGATGACTTCCTCTTTGCCGACCAGTACCAGATTGAGCCGTTCGCCCATTTCGCGGGCGGCTTCGACTCCGCCGAGCATTATCGACTCGGGAGAACTGTCCGCCCCCATAACATCAAGAGCGACCGTAATTGTCTTTTTGGGTTCCTGCATCCCTAAGGCATTAAAGCCGGAAGTGTCTTATACTTCCCTGGGCTCGACTACCTGATCTCCTTTATAAAACCCGCAATGCGGGCAGATATGATGAGGCAATTTGGGCTGATGACAATTCGAACAATCAACCACATTGGGAGCAGTCAATTTCCATCCGGTTCTTCTCTTACGGCCACGGGCGCGTGAGTGTCTTCTTTTGGGTAGTGGCATGGTTAATTCCTAAAGCAATAATGGTTTATTCCAAAAGGTCCTTCAGACCTTCCCATCTTTCATCTATTTCCTCGACATCACAGTCGCAGGTTTCCTCGTTAAGATTCGCACCACAATTGGAGCATAAACCTTTACAATCATCGCTGCACAAAGGTTTCATGGGCATGGACAATAACAACGTTTCCTTGATCAAATCATTCAAATCAACCACCGGTTCGGAAGACTTTATATTAACCACCACGGCCGCGGAATCAGCCGCCATAACAGCTTTGGCATCCTGGCCCTTAATTATAAAACTAAGATCCCCTGAAAGATCGGTATCAAAGACCTCCAGGCAGCGTGAACATTCTTCCTCCACCGGTACTGCCACAACTCCATGACAATAGTATTCTTCATTAACAAGCTGAATATTCAGCCTGATACTCATCATATCCCTGAATGCGACACCCGGTATTCCGAAATCCGCATTATCCGCTTCAAACTCGGCCGAAAAATCGGCCGGGAATGAATCAAACTCTCTCAAATCTAAATTCATAACCTTAGAGATTAGCTAATATGGCAATGAAAGTCAAGCCAAAAAGCTCCCTCTGTCAGCATAGAAACAACTGTCCGGGGGAAAGGTTCCGGGTATTGTTCGGGGATCAATCCTCTTTCGTCGCCAGCGTTATTCTATTCCTGGCCCGCTCCATGGCTTTTTGAGCACGCGGCAAATCAATATCTCCGGCTTGGTTGGCCAGCCTTTGCCGGGCCCGATCCAAAGCCTTTTGAGCCCTTTCTAAGTCTATATCCGACAAAAACTCAACCGAATCCGCCAACAGTGTGGCATGGTTCGACGATACTTCGAAAAATCCAAAGGATACCGAAAGAAATATCTCCTGATTTGATTTATCCTTTATCGTGACCTTGCCGGGAATAACAGCGGTTATCAAGGGAGCATGATCAGTCAATACTCCCAAATACCCTTCGCTTCCGGAGACAATCAGTGATCCAACATCCCCTTCATAAAAGCGCTTTTCCGGCGTAACTATCGTCAGTTTAAACATTTCACAACCGCGGTTATTTCATTTTCTCGTAGTTTTCCAGAACTTCGTCAATACCGCCGACCATATAGAAGGCCTGCTCCGGTATCTCGTCGAACTCACCTTCGGCCAACCGCTTGAATCCGCTGATGGTATCTTCCAGCTTGACGTAACGGCCCGATTTTCCGGTGAAAGCTTCGGCCACAAAGAACGGCTGCGAAAGGAATTTCTGGATTTTTCTGGCTCTGGAAACAATCAGTTTATCGTCTTCGGAAAGTTCATCAATGCCAAGAATGGCAATAATATCCTGAAGGTCCTTATACCTTTGCAATATCAACTGCACATTGCGGGCCACATTATAATGTTCCAAGCCGACAATATGCGGATCAAGGATTCGGGAAGTCGAATCGAGCGGATCAACCGCCGGATAAATTCCCAATTCCGCAATCTGACGGGAAAGCACCGAGGTGGCGTCAAGATGCGAGAAAGTCGTCGCCGGGGCAGGATCGGTCAAGTCATCGGCCGGCACATAAATGGCCTGCACGGAAGTGATCGAACCGGCTGTAGTTGAAGTGATTCGTTCCTGAAGAGCGCCCATTTCGGTTCCCAGGGTCGGCTGATAACCGACGGCCGAAGGCATACGGCCCAGCAGAGCCGACACTTCGGATCCGGCCTGAACAAAACGGAAAATATTATCGATAAATATCAAAACGTCCTGATGTTCGCGATCGCGGAAGTATTCCGCCATGGTCAATCCGGACAAACCGACTCGAAGCCTGGCTCCGGGTGGTTCGTTCATCTGGCCGAAGACCATGACCGTCTTGGCGATAACGCCGGACTCCTTCATTTCCAGCCAGAGGTCGTTACCTTCACGGGTTCGTTCTCCGACACCGCAGAAAACCGACTTGCCGCCATGTTCGGTCGCGATAGATCGTATCAATTCCTGAATCAAAACAGTCTTGCCGACACCGGCGCCGCCGAACAGACCGACTTTGCCGCCTTTGGGATAAGGCTCCAGCAGGTCAACGACCTTAATACCGGTCTCAAGAATCTCCGTGGAGGTATCCTGCTCCGCAAACGTCGGAGACGGTCTATGAATCGGACTGCGTTCGGTACTCGCGGGAATATCTCCCAGATTATCAATGGGATTCCCCAGCAAATTAAAAACGCGCCCGAGGGTTATTTCGCCCACCGGCACCGAAATCGGCGCCCCGGTATCAATAGCTTCCATCCCGCGCACCAGACCGTCGGTAGAGGCAAGCGCCACGCAGCGGACGATATTGTCGCCGATATGCAGAGCGGCTTCGACCGTCAGGCCGATGCCCCTCTCTTTATCCTCAATTTTGATGGCGTTAAGAATCTCGGGCAGATGGTCGGAATGGAATTCACAATCCACCGTAGCACCGATTACCTGCACCACTTTTCCGATATTTTCAGCCATTTCAAACAGCTCCGTTTATTATAACATTATTTTTTTCAAACTAACCTTTTAGTGCTTCCGCTCCGCCGACAATATCCAGCAGGTCCTTGGTAATGGCGGCCTGACGCGCCTTGTTGTACTGAAGCGTCAGGGTCTCGATCATCTCGCCGGCATTCGTGGTGGCCGCACCCATGGCGATCATTCGTGTCCCGTGCTCGGAGGCAAAGTTGTCCGCCAGCGCCGTGATCATTTTGGTCAGGGCATAACGCGGCATCAAATCAGTGAAAATCGCATCCGGCGAAGGTTCGAAGATATATTCCAGGTTGGTGCCCGGCTTTTCCGATACTTCCGGGCGCTCGACCGGTAAATAGCACACGACGACATTTTTGTATCGTGTGGTCGTTATGAACTGCGAATATATCAGGCTGATCTCATCCGTTTCGCCGGCAAGAAATCGTCCGGTCAGGAAATCGACAACATCACGGGCCTTGGCATAATCAAGGTTCCCGTTCCATTCATCGAAGACCTTTACAATCGGCCATTCCTTTCTCTTGAAGAAATCATTGGCCTTTTTTCCGATTAGAACCAGTTCGGTATTTTTCGGATCCTTGTCTTCCAGCCACTTTCGGGCCTTCATTATAAGATTGGTATTAAACGATCCGCACAGGCCGCGGTCGGAGGTCACCAGAACGAGCGTCCGTTTCTTGATCTCCCTTTCTTCGAAAAAGGGATGCATCAATCCGCCGGATGACGCTTCGGAGAGGTGAACCAGGATATGATCCAGTTTCTCCGAATAAGGGCGGACCTGCATCACCCTCATCTGCGCCTTGCGCAGTTTGGCGGCCGCCACCATCTCCATCGCTTTGGTGATCTGGCGGGTCGATATGACCGAACCGATTCTCTTTTTTACTTGACGCAGTGTCGGCATAATCTATGCTCAAGCTGAATATTTTGCGATGAATTTCTCAATAGCCTCTTTCAGTTTGCCGACCAGGGCATCTGAAAGGACTTTTTCTTTTTCGATACCATGTTCAATATCCGGGTACTCTTTGGCGCAGAAATCAGTGAATTTGGTCTCGAAATCATCCAGTTTGTCGGTCGGTATCTTATCGAGGTACCCGTTGACACCGGCCCAGATAATAAGGACCTGCCTGGGCATCTTAAGCGGAACGTACTGACCCTGTTTAAGAATCTCGACCATCTTTGAACCGCGGGTCAACTGCTTCTGGGTCGCATCATCGAGGTCCGAACCGAACTGGGCAAAGGCCGCCAATTCGCGGTACTGAGCCAGATCGAGTCGCAGCGAGCCGGCCACTTTGCGCATCGCCTTGGCCTGGGCGTTGCCGCCCACACGGGAGACCGAAATACCGACGTTGATGGCCGGACGAACACCGGAATAAAACAGGTCCGTTTCCAGGAATATCTGGCCGTCGGTAATCGAAATAACGTTGGTCGGAATATAAGCCGAAACGTCCCCGGCCTGGGTTTCGATAATCGGCAGGGCCGTCAGCGAACCGCCGCCAAGACTGTCATTCAGCTTGGCCGCTCTTTCGAGCAGACGGGAGTGCAGATAAAAAACATCACCGGGATAAGCTTCGCGTCCCGGGGGACGTCTCAGAAGCAGCGACAATTGGCGATATGAAGTCGCATGCTTGGATAAGTCGTCATAGATGACGACGACATGCTTTTTATTATAAAGGAATTCTTCTCCAATGGAGCATCCGGCGTACGGTGCAATAAACTGCATGGGAGCCGGATCGGAAGCATTGGCCGCGACCACGGTGGTATATTCCATGGCGCCGTGTTCCTCGAGGATTTTCACGACTTTGGCCACGGTTGAAGCCTTCTGGCCGATCGCAACATAAATGCAGAAAAGGTCGGTTCCCTTCTGATTGATAATGGTGTCGATGGCGATGGCTGTTTTGCCGGTTCCGCGGTCGCCGATAATCAATTCGCGCTGTCCGCGGCCGATCGGAATCATCGAGTCAATGGCCTTAAGTCCGGTCTGGACCGGTTCTTTCACCGGCTGGCGTTCGGTCACGCCGGGGGCGCGCCCTTCCAGAACACGAAACTTATCGGTAACAATGGGGCCCTTGCCGTCGAGAGGCTGACCCAGCGGGTTGACGACTCGGCCGATCATGGCCTCGCCGACCGGAATCTGTGCCACCCTGCCGGTCCGGCGAACGGTGTCGCCTTCCTTGACCGCTGTGGCATCGCCGAAAATGGCCACACCGACACTGTCTTCTTCAAGGTTCAAAACCAGACCAATAATGTCATTGGGAAACTCAACCAGTTCGGACATCATAACGTCTTCAAGACCCCAGATCCGAGCAATACCGTCACCCACCTGAAGAACCGTCCCGACCGACTCCATCTCCAGCTTGGTTTCGTACCCTTCAACTTCTTTCTTGATTATTGAAGATACTTCTTCAGGATTTAAGCCCATATCTATACCTCAATTCAATAAAACTTATTTTCCAATCGTCTCCGGATTGCACTTAACCATTCGGGCAATCCAATAGAGGTCTGTTTTTCAGGCCAAGCTCCAACGTTAAGCTTTACAACCTCCGATTTACTCACATCATGCAATCAGCAATCGAAAGCAACCGCGCCGCGGTCTAATGCACCTTAACCTTAAGCAGGCGGTTTCTAAGCAGATCCAGCCCGTGCCGGATCGATCCGTCGATTATCTGGTCGCGCAGCATGACCACCATGCCGCCGAGAATCGTCTTATCTATTTTTTCTTCGAGCTCGATTTTCAAGGAGGTTTTCTGCTGCAGGTTTTGTATCAGTTTCTTCCGCTCGGCCTCGGTAAGGGGCACTGCGGTGATACACACCGCCCTGGCGATACTCTTCTCTTCCCGAATCAGATTATCGAAATGTTCGATAATATCAGGGATATATTTGAAGCGTCTTTTATCGATCAGGACCAGCAGAAAATCATAAAATGGCTTATCCAGCCGGCCGGCAAAGGCCTTTTTAACCAGGGCCAGTTTCTTCTCATCAGAAATCTGAGGGGCTTCCATAAAATCAAGCAGGGTCTTGTCCTTCTTGAGGTACCCGGCCAGTGTATCAAACTGGTCCCATGCAGCATCGAGAAGATTCCTCTCCTTCGCCAGTTCGAAAAGGGCCGTTGAATATTTTTTTGCAACCTGTTGCGCCAGCATATTCTTAAGCCTTCTCGATATTGTCGATAAATTCGCCGATCAGTTCCCGCTCCTTTTTCTCATCGAGCTTTTCATGAAGAATTTTTTCCGCGGCGGTCAGAGTTATCCTGATCATCTCTTCCTTAAGCTGCACTTTGGCCTTGGCGACATCCCGTTCCAGTTGTTCGGTGGTACGGTTGACAATGTCGCGCGACTCTTCCTGCGCTTTCACCTTGATTTCCGAGGCAACCTTGTTGCCTTCATTGACAGCTTCGGATATTTTCTGACGTCGTTCCGCGTCGATATTCTTCAATCGTCCCTCATAATCGTTCTTCATATTTTCTACCTCGGCCCGGCTGTCATCGATTTTTTTGAATTCATCGATGATTTTCTGGCGCCGCTCATCCATCATGTTGAGGAGCGGTTTCCAGGCGAATTTCTTCAGAAGCCAGACCGTGATCAGAAACCCGATCATGTGGGTCAGTATTTGATATATATCCGGACTCATTTATGCTCTCCAACCTTCAGTTGGTGAATCGTTATTAGGGACTCTGTACAAATTATGCACCAATCTTGCCCATAAGGAGCAGCAGACCGACCAGAGCATAAATAGTCAACGCTTCGATAAACGCGGCGCCGATGATCATACCGGTCTGAATTTTACCGGCCGCTTCGGGCTGACGTCCCATGGCTTCCATAGCCGAACCGACGGCTTTGCCAAGCCCAAGACCCGAGCCGATAGCAGCGATTGAAACGGCAATCGGTAGCGCGAACGATAATGCAGTCTGATAATCCATCGTAACCTCCAATTACATTACTTATATCTGTTAATTGTTTCTTTCTTCTATCCTATTTAATGATGCTCCTCGTGAGGCATCACCATAAAGAAATAAATTGTCGAAAGCATCGTAAACACCAGCGCCTGAATGGTCGAGGTCAAAAGCGCCAGCAGAATAAACGGTACCTGGAACGGGAAACCGATCGGCGACCCGAAAATACCCATGAACATGATACCCAGTGATACAAACGCGGCGATGAGAATATCCTCACCGGTGATATTGCCGAAGAGACGAAGCGCCAGTGAGAACGGCTTGGCCAGCTCCCCGACCAGGTGAATCGGCAGATTGACAGGGGCCAGCGCCCAGGTCACGGCATCGGTCGGAGAACCGAGCAGATGGTGTAAGTACCCCCACGGGCCGAGTCTTCTGATACCGGAGTATTGAACATACAGAAAAACCGTAATGGCCAGGGCCGCCGTCGTATTGATCGAGGATGTCGAAGATTTAAACAGCGGAATCAATCCGACCAGGTTCATAAACCAGATATAGATAAACAGGGTCCCGAGGAAGGGCGTGTAGTGCCGTGCATTCTCCTTGCCCATAACCGACACAAACAGGTTGTACAGTCCTTCGACAAGCATCTCGACAAGATTTTGAAGCGGGCCGGGAATCAACTGCCGCTTGCGATACGTGATGACCGCCACAACAATCATGAACAGAGCCACCACGCCGGCATAAATCAAGGCATCGTAGTGATGCGCGAAGGTTTTGTCGATCAGGGTGACCAGGTTCGGCAGTTCATGTGATTCACCGCCGCCCCCGCCGTGTTCTGCAGCCGCCGCGGTATGCTCGGCCGCCCCTTGCGAGGCCGTCATTATGTGGAAAAGCAGCTTATTAAACACTCTTCAAACTTTCCTGTCTATTTTTAAAATCATTATTATCGAGTTTTAACAATACCCGCCCGGCCGCCTTCAAAACAATAACCAGCAAGACAATCGTAAAACCGGCCAGGATAAAGATAGTATTGAAAAATTCCGTGGTTACCATAAAATACAGCGAGGCGTAAAGAAGCGGGAATTTAATAAAAAGATAAACCAAAGCGGCTGTTTTATCGACTCCCTCGGGACGAAGCGCCGAACGAACCAACCGTTCCAGAAAATACAGGTTAACCATTCCCCATATAATCCCGGTAACGATTGAAAGCGTCGGATAGAAGCCAAAATAGAATGTCCCGATTATAAGAATCACTAACGCCAGAAGACTGGTGGTGCGCAGAGTTCTGCTGACAAATCCGATGTCCATAAGCCAGTTACTACTTTTCGTCCGTATCTTTTTCAGCCTGCTTTATTATCTTCCAGACTTCCTTGCCGGAGGCTATAAAACCAAAAATCAGGAAAGCAATCATCAGATAGGGGTCAGTGTGCAGTTTCTTGTCCAGCCAGCGGCCGATCAGAAATCCGATTACCGGACCGACGGCCAACAGGATGGGGATTGTTCCGAGTAATCCAACCTGCCTGACATATTTTCCGGCTCCCTTGCCTGGTTTTTTCGACTCGGGCAATTTACACCCATTAGTCCCATTATTAAAGTTTTCAAATATACGTCCGGTGACAAAAATGTCAAGTGAAAATATATATAAAAAGTGAAATTTTTCACTTTTTTTCAATCGCAACCCAATTGCGGGCAGGAATATCTATGAATTTTACCCAAATAAGAAGCCGCAAGTTTTTGAAAAACGTCGCCTTACTTAACCCCCGTTGAGGCCCCTATTTTACTATCTTTCAAGCCTTTAATGTCGCTACAAATACCCATAAAGAGAGCCCACCCGTGGATCACCCGAGTTCTCCCTATCCCCCAAACGCCGTTTTAACTCAAAAGCCCATTTCACAACATTGGGCTAATCTTTATTATTTCATCAGACCCGATTGCCTTTCGCCCCATCGCCTATTTTATTCCTTTGCCCCAGAAATCATGAGTCTCCCCGTCGGGGTAAAGAAGAGTCCAGGACGAACCGGAACTTTTCGCCCAGTACATGCCCGGGTCGGGCAGATATGGTATAATCATCGGGTCAAGTATATACAGGTCATATTGATGGCTGATCAGAATATGTTTTTCATCAACCCCGCCGGCCGCCGGGATCGCCCCAAGCACCCGGATTTTTACCCAGCCGTTTTTGGTCAAATATTGGGCGGCTGAATTGTCGAGATATGACGCGGCCTCTCCGCCGGTCAAGAAGAGTTTTATCAGATATTAACTTATACTGATGATGTTGATTTGAATAAGAAATTGGTGAAATGGGAATAATTCTATTATTTTAGCAGACCACATACCGCTTTTTCAGGAAAAACCCCTTACGAAGCATTAAGAAATATGTTATAATAATATTGTCCGGTGAGGTAGGAATATAACACAGTTGAAAGTAGAGTACTCTTTCACCCAATACGGGCGGAAATAAATGCCGGACATTACCCTTACGGACATTGCAAACATTGAGAAATGCCAAATTATCGGAGTACCTTATGAATGATGAGCAGGTAGACCCTTCTGATTTATCGCCTCTTCTTAAAAAGGCGACTGCAGCAAAAGGAAAACCACTGACAGAGAAGGAAAGAATGAAATTTGAGGCCTTGGAAGCAGACCTCAGAAAATGTGAGAAAGAATTAGCAGCCTTGCAAATAAGACGTTCTCAAGGCACAAACAGTGCTGATTCAGTAAGGGCAAGCCGTCGACCGAGACCTGAAGATTTTGGACTACCACCCTCTGATGTCCAGTCAATAGAGAAGGCAATCAAAAGAGGGATGAAAGTCAATAGATACTTCTCTTGGCTACTCTATGCCTTTGCTATAACGGGAGGTTTAGTTGTTTGGAAAACCTCAAGTGGGCTTTTTGCTTTAGTGGTCTTCTCTTGGTTTCTTCTAATGGGCCTAACGGCCTCGGACAGCAAGCGTTTGATTAAACTGTGGAATTATCGCAAACGCAGACTAATAGATACATACTACCGATTCGAAATCGCGTGGTGGTCACATTTCCGCCAACTTGAAAAGACCAGTATTGATTTCTGGTATTCCCTTTCCGGTCGAGACTTCGAAATCGAGATTGCGGAATTGTTTCGCACACATGGCTACACCGTGAATGTAACTGGTGGTAGCGGAGATAAGGGTGTTGACCTTATAATGTATAAGGGTGGTAAATGCACTATTGTCCAATGTAAGCGATACAAAAATCCTGCAAATCCTGCTATTGTCCGTGAATTGTATGGAACGCTGACTGCTACCGATGCTCAAGATGCTATCTTGGTCTGCATCGGTGGATTCACGTCAGGGGTCTACAATTTTGTAAGAAATAAGCCCATCCAGTTAATTGATATTGATGGTATCCTTGCACTTCAAAACTTAACTGTTGAAACATACGGTTTTTATGATTCTAATTCAACTCAATGAGATTAAAAACTTGTTGATCGACCGGTGGACGGGTCGAATTTGTCAGGTTTGTCGATATGGATGTCGATACGACTTACGGATTCCTTCCGCTTGAGATCAATTTCAGCGGCTCATCGCTGGTGCCGGCCGATAGCTGGCACTGGACTTTCGGTGATGGTGCAAGCGGCGACGGGCAGAATATCAGCCACACGTATCAGGAGCGCGGGTTGTTTGATGTCGCAATTGAAATCACTTCGGGCGAGACGGTCATGCCACGAATCCGTCGGAACTATATCGCCGTGCTGGCCGATACGCTGATTGCACCGACGGTTAAAGTTGTCGGTGAGGCCACCGCCATGGTGGAAGTGTACGCCACCAATTCCATCCCGCTCAATGAACTGCGCATCCCGGTCGAGTATCAGGGGGCGCTGTCGCTGAAATTCGATTCGGTCTCGACCGACGGGTGCCGCACCGTGCAATTCGATAATCTCGATGTTATATCGCTGGATGAAATCAACCGAAGGTTATGCGTGCGTATCAAGAACAATTATAACAGCACCGCTCCGAATCTGGAGGCGGGCGACGGGGTGGTGCTGAGACTATATTTTACCATCAACAATCCCCAACCCGGATTTGTCAACCCGATCATAATTGACGGTTATTCATCATATCTTCCGCTGTTCACCGGTCCTTATGCCGTTTACAATCCGGTCAATATGGCGGGCGGCATTTCCCTGGCCTTCTGCGGCGACTGCGACAACAGCGGTATGGTGAATATCCTGGATGTAACCTATCTGGTCGGCTATCTGTATAAAGGCGGCCCGGAGCCCAACCCGACGGAAATCGGCGATGCTGATGGAAGCGGTATTCTGAATATTCTCGATGTGACCTTTCTTATCAACTATCTATATAAAAGTGGCCCTCAGCCCCGGTACTGATTTTTATCTGCGGCCACTATGTTGCCTTTCGTCCCTCGCGGCGGTCGCCACAGCGACCGCCGTGTTTTTGTTGGAGTTTCTCGGCGGGGTTCA